>JBBSHK010000645.1:0-2064 GCA_038253185.1 Anaerolineae bacterium
AAAAATTCGTGGACGCAACCAATTATAAAGCGCCGTTGGGAGATTCAGATTCGGCAAAGGCTTATAACTGGGATAAAGATAAGAAAACTTATCCCACAGGAAAAGCCAATCATCCTGTCGTGCTGGTGAGTTGGGAGGACGCGCAGAAGTACTGCGATTGGATGAGCCAGACGACAGAGAAGACCTATCGGTTACCGACTGAGGAAGAATGGGAACGCGCTGCGCGTGGTACGGATGGACGTGATTATCCGTGGGTTAATAATTTTGATCCGAATAAAGCGAATACGAGCGAAGGGGGCATTGGCTCCACATCACCGGTCGGAGTATATCCGACCGGCGCGAGTCCTGTCGAGGCATTGGATATGGCGGGTAATGTATGGGAGTGGACGGCAACCGAGTATGACAAGGGGAATCAGGTTCTTCGTGGCGGGTCTTGGGGCAGCGATCAGAGCAGCGCCCGCTGGCAGCGCCCTCTCTGGTACCTTCCAAACAACCGTGACAACAATGTTGGATTTCGTGTTGCCGAGTCCGCTCTCCATTCTGGCAGTGCTGAATCCTGATTTCTGTTTTCTGTCGCGTTGTAGGGGTCTGGGGGCGATACGCCCCCAGCGGCGCGATTTTCGAAAGTCGAGCCATATATGCAAATCTCTCCAGTCGAATCTTTGGACAGCAAGTGCGAATGATTGAAAATTCATTTACTTTTACGCCGAACACGTTGACGCCCTCGAACGCACGTGCTAGAATCGCTTAACCCAAGTCAAAGCCATTTTGCAGAATTTCTGAAAAGTGACCCCCGAAGAAAAAGCGCGACAACAAATTGACAGGATGCTCGACGCGGCAGGTTGGAAAATCCAAGACCTGCGCGACTTGAATCTGGGCGCGTCTATTGGCGTCGCGGTGCGCGAGTTTCCGCTCACATCAGGCGAGGCGGATTATTTGCTGTTCGTGGACCGCAAAGCGGTTGGCGTGGTTAAAGCCAAGCCCGAAGGAATGACGTTGAGCGGCGTTCACGATCAATCGCAAAAATATGTAACGAGCGTTCCCGCGAATCTGCCCCACGTTCAACTACCGCTGCCCTTTACTTACGAAAGCACGGGCGTTGAAACCAAATTCTCCGATTTGCGCGACCCCGATCCATCTCAACGGCGCGTGTTTGCGTTTCATCGCCCTGAAACATTGCGCGAATGGATTGCACAAGGCGATACGCTGCGAAAGCGGCTGCGTTATCTACCGCCGCTGATTACGACAGGACTCCGCGATTGCCAAATCGAAGCGATCACGAATCTCGAAAAATCGCTCGCCGAAGCGCGACCGCGTGCGCTCATTCAAATGGCGACCGGCAGCGGCAAGACGTTCACCGCCGTGAGTGAAGTCTATCGCCTCATTAAATTCGCGAATGCCAAACGCGTGCTGTTTCTGGTGGATCGCAAATCGCTTGGTAAGCAGACTCATACTGAGTTTCAAACGTTTCGCACGCCTGACGATGGGCGGTTGTTTACCGAACTCTACAATGTCCAGCATCTCACGTCGAACACACTCGACCCCGTGAACCGCGTCGTGATCACGACGATTCAGCGGCTCTATTCGATGCTGCGCGGCGAAGCGGAATTTGACGATGCGTTGGATGAAACCTCGCTGTTCGATCTCGCGCCCGCGGACGCGCGACCGAAAGATGTTGCATACAATCCCAGGATTCCCATCGAGTATTTTGATTTCATTATCACCGATGAATGCCATCGCTCGATTTACAATCTCTGGCGGCAGGTGCTCGAATATTTTGACGCGTTTCTCATCGGCTTGACCGCGACGCCATCGAAGCAGACGCTAGGCTTTTTCAATCAGAATCTCGTGATGGAATACAGCCACGAGCGCGCGGTGGCGGATGATGTGAATGTCGGCTATGACGTGTATCGCATCAAGACCGCGATCACCGCAGGCGGCAGCACGGTGGACGCGGGCTTTTATGTGGACAAGCGCGACAAGTTGACGCGGCGGATGCGTTACGAACTGCTCGACGAGGAATTAGAATACGCGCCGAATCAACTCGACCGCGCGGTGGTGGCA
>JBBSHK010000646.1:0-2054 GCA_038253185.1 Anaerolineae bacterium
ATACTACGACTTTTATTTGTGTTGTCTATGAGATGTCTCGCTCCGCTCGACATGACACGTCAGGCGACTTTAAAAATCGCGCGTAATCCTTGCAAGATATTGACACCCCTGTACAGTTGTGCTAATCTACGCGGCGTACTTGGGTCACACGCATTCACGCCCTCATTCTCCCGAAATAAATCCGCGCTGTGGCTGAATGATGACGGGGCACTTTGCTTTCAGAGGAGCCATTTTCATGCTCAATCAGAAAACACGCTCACAACGCATGATCGAACGGCTGCGCGATATGCGCGCCTCCAGCCCCGACATCGAAGCCTCGGCGGTCGTGAGCGTGGATGGACTGATCGTCGCCTCGGACTTGCCCGCCACCACCGAAGAAGATCGCGTGTCCGCGATGTCCGCCGCGATGCTTTCGCTCGGCGAACGCATCTCAAATGAACTCGGGCGCGGCACGCTCGACCAGGTTTACATTCGCGGCGCGGAAGGTTATGTCTTTTTGATGGCAGCCGGCGGAGAGGCAGTGCTCACCGTGCTGGCGCGCCGTGAGGCAAAGCTTGGTCTCGTGCTGCTCGACACGCGCCGCGCCGCCACGGATATAACAAAGATGATATAATGCAAGACCGGTTCTTGTACAAACGTCAACGCCGGCGCGCGGCATTCGACCTCAAGCACTACCCGGCGCACCTCGCGGCTGGCTGATCCCTAGTCTCTCATGAACACGGAGTTTTTTCATCTCCGTGTTTTTATTGTTACCAACTCATTTCAAAAATGAAATTTCTTGATGGAAATTGCGCGTCGCCTTCTCATTCGGACTCGTTCTCCCGCGCGGAATCGAGTTATTGAAATGAGTTGACACCATCCCTCTTGAAAGGCACCCACTTGAAAGAAGCAACCGGACGGCAACACTTGATGCTGAGCATTGCCGCAGCGACTATCGTCGCCCTCGCCTTGCTGTGGTTTTGGTTTGATTCGCTCGCGCAGGCGGCGCCGCGTGAGGCAGTCATCAGCAACACTACCTATACCGTGTACCTCCCCTTTATCCAAAGGAATGTGCCAACTACGCCGACGGCGACTCTATCGTTATCACCCACTCCATCGCCGACGCCGACAATGGTAGAAACTTTGTCCGGCACACCGGCGGTGCCGTGCTCGGACGCGCGCGGTTGTCCAAATATGGTGCCCGACCCCAATCAGATGAAGGGCTATGATATTGTCACCACGACGCCGCTGCCGACGACCGATTGCGCCGTCGTCGAGGGTTATGCTCAGACCGGCGTGAACGTCGTGTTACGCTTTACACTGGCAACTTCTAATATGGGTCCGGGGTCATTGATCATCGGTGATCCGACCCAACATCCTGAATGGTTTATCTGGAGCGATTGTCACCAACACTATCATTTCAAAGACTTTGCCAGCTACCGCTTGTGGACCCAGCAGGGTTACCAGCAATGGACGGCGCTCAAGGCGCAGAATCCCGGCGTACGCTCGAGCGTCTTGTTACAACAACATCCCGAGATCGCGGCGCAAATGACCGCAGCGCGCAAATTTGGTTTCTGCGCGGTGGATTACGAGCACGCCACACTTTCCGGCGCGCCAACGCCCGACTTGCCAAGATTTACCAGTTGCGCCAATCAGGGCATTAGCGTGGGGTGGGCGGATGCTTACACCAAAACGATCGTGGGGCAATGGGTCGAAGTGCGCGACGTGCTGCCGGGTCAATATATGCTCGAGGCTGAGATCAATCCCGAACACTTTTTCACGGAAGCGAACTATGGCGACAATTCCGCGGCGATCAGTGTAAGCATCCCCGCCTCGGGTTTGCCCACGCGCACGCCAAGTCCCACGCCCACGCCATAAATTGGGATGGATTCACAGCGCCAGAACAAATTTTAGTTGAAATCCAAGGTGAAGATATGACGCAATATATTTTTGTAACGGGCGGTGTCGCTTCGTCCGTCGGCAAGGGTGTCACCGTCGCGTCACTCGGACGAATCTTGAAAGCGCGCGGCATTCACGTCTCGGTCCAAAAGTTAGACCCTTATCTGAATGTCGAT
>JBBSHK010000647.1:0-2049 GCA_038253185.1 Anaerolineae bacterium
GCTGAGAGTCGGGCTGTCGCTTGCCTCGTCAGAAACTTGTTGGTACAGATTATCGATCAGGGTAGCGAGACTTTCGTATTCCTCCGAAAGCTGCGCTTGCTCCGGCGCAGGCACGGTGGCAACCCTGCGCAGCATTTCATCTTCCACTGGCGCAGGTTCTGGCTGGGCAGCAATTGCTTGACTCACAGGCAGCAATGGTTTGACTGGCGCGACATCGGTTGGCGGCGGCGGTGCGACGACATTCATCTCGACCGCCGGAAGAATTTTCTCTTCCCGCGCTGACTCTGAGCGCGGGCGCGGAGAGGGCGGAGCTTCGACCGATGAGTTCACCATCCTCCAGTCGGGCGGAAATTCAGGCGGCGGCGGGCGGAGAATCGTTGGCGGGCGCGGCGGCTCGACCATGTAATTGGGCGTCGCGCGCACGCCTTCACTTTTCTCTCCCGGTGAAAGCGGTTGAGCGTGAGACGCCGCGGGCTTGATGTCCTCGCCAAAGAGGACATCCACGGGTCGTCTTCGAGGTCCGGTCGAATTCCGCTCTGCCATAAATCTCAGTTCTCCGCCTCAGCCATTCTCCGATGTGATAACAAACTCGCTCGAGGTCAATCAGGATTGATCGAATCGCTGACCGTGGTGGAATCCAGATCGACGGTGCCACCATCCGACGCGACAAAAGTATCGCCCATCGACGGAACATCGCCGAGCGGAATATATTCCTCCAACCTCGAATCGGTAGTGACCACCACCGCATCTTCCACCGCGTCGTTTTCGGAAGAAACGTCGCTCGCCGAGCTCTCGGCAGAACTCGCCGCCGCGTTTTCGTTGACCGGCGTATCAGAGCTAAATTCATTGCTGTCGAACACTGGTAATTCTCCTGTAAACACGGTGAGCGTTTCCGGTTCCGTTGAGATTTGCTGCGCGCCCGTACCGTTGCTTGGATCCATACTCAATGCCTCGGATGAATCAGGCGCGTCTGTCGCCACGTCGAGCGCCGCTGTTGGAACCATATCGCGCGGCGGCTCGGGCAATGGCGGCGGCTCCGGCGGCAATTCATTGTAATAGCGCAGCACCGCACGCGCCAGCGCGCGATACGCCTGCGCGCCTTCGTGCCGAGTATCGAGTTCGAGGATCGAGCGTTGTCTCGCCGGCGCTTCAGCGAACTTTATACTTTCTTTGATGATGATGTCGAGCACTTTGCCCGGATAAGTCGCCTTGACTTCGTTGATGACGCGCTGATCGTGCAGTCGCCGTGGATCGACCATCGTCGGCAGCAGCCCAATAATTTCGAGGCGCGGGTTCAAGCGACGCTGTACGCGCGCGATAATATCCATCAGCGATTCGACCCCACGCAGCGCGAAAAATTCGACCTGAAGGGGTACGAGCACCACGTCCGCGGCAGTCAACGCGTTGACGGTGAGCAAGCCAAGCGAGGGCGGACAATCGAGCAGGATATATTCGTACTGCTCGCGCACGGCACTCAGCGCGTCGCGCAAAATATATTCGCGTCCCATCGCCGAGACGAGTTGAACTTCCGCGACCGCGAGGTCAATATTTGACGGGAGCAGATCGAGGTGTGGGCGAATGTGATGCACCACCCCCGCAACCGGGATGCGCGCGTCGGTGAGGACATTGTAAATGGTGAGATCAAGATCGTGCGCGGCGAGCCCGAGTCCGAGCGAGAGACCGCCTTGCGGGTCGAGGTCCGCGAGCAGCGTATAACGACCCAGCTCCGCGAGCGCGGCACCGAGGTTAATCGTAGTGGTTGTCTTGCCGACACCACCTTTTTGATTCGCGACCGCAATGATATGTGACATGGAGTTGCTGCCATCAGAGTTGTGATCAGGCGCGAAAAATTATAGCATAGAACGGAGGGAAAAAACAGTCCGGGAAAAGATTCGAAGCGTCCGCTGGGCACTCGCAATTTGAGTGTTTAGCGCGCCCATGCTAGAATGCATCTCCAGTCTCGTCGGAAGGAGGAGTGGCTAAAGTCGAATAGATGAACGTGTCATTTCGAGGAGCGAAGCGCCGAGAAATCTCTACTGGGACTCTAGA
>JBBSHK010000648.1:0-2049 GCA_038253185.1 Anaerolineae bacterium
GATCAAATTCCGCGACGCGGTGATTGGGGTGCCTGACGCAAGTTGTTTCGTCGGACTCGCCATTGGCGCAATCATAGGACTCGTCATCGGCATCCCCATCGGTATGCGCTTGTATTGGAAGACGGGACATTGGTGAGAGTAAGCCTGAGTGAAACGGAAAGGACCTAAATGGAATCACGCTTTAGCTCAATCAGTAATGTCGTCGCAAATAAAAAATTCAAACAGCCGCAGGTGGAAGCAATCACGGAATTGCTCATCTGGACGATGTATGCCGATGATAAGATCAGACTTGAAGAGAATGACGTGATTGACGAATTTCTCAGGAGTGTAAAATGGGATTCGCCACTCCAACCTGAATATTATTTCAGCAGTGCGGTCGCGCAAGTCAGGACTGCGCTTGATGATTCGTCCAAAGCAGATTGGTTACTGGCAAATATTCGAGAGCGGCTCGCGGATAGAGAAACGATGAGCGAAGTGGTCGAGGCGTGTTACGCTCTGGCTCAAGCCGATGGCGAGCTGTCACCCCGAGAGACGGAATTTCTCGCGAGACTCTCACGTGAGTTTCAGGTGGAATTGCCCAGACGTGATACAGAGGAGTAAGCGGTGGAGTATCATTTCAAGTTAAAGCGATTTAATCCAGAGCAAGACAAAAAGCCGCACTGGGAAGAATATAAAGTTGAAGCGGAGCCGAATGACCGGCTGCTCGACGGACTGCACAATGTCAAGTGGTACGTCGATGGTACATTGACGCTGCGGCGATCGTGCGCGCACGGGATTTGCGGCAGCGACGCGATGATGATCAATGGTCGCAATCGGCTCGCGTGCAAAATTTTGATGCGTGAGGTCGCGAAGGAAAGTAATCCGATCGTGGTTGAACCGCTGCGCGGCTTCCCGATTATCAAAGACCTCGTCGTCGATATGGAAGGATTCTTTGCGAAATACAAAGCGGTGAAACCCTTTCTCATCAACGACGAGCCCCCGCCCCAACGCGAGCGTTTGCAGTCGGCGAAAGAGCGCGAACGTTTTGACGATACGACCAAGTGCATCTTGTGCGCGGCGTGCACGACTTCCTGCCCCACATTTTGGGCAGACCGCGAGTACATCGGACCCGCCGCGATTGTGCAAGCGCACCGCTTTATTTTCGATTCGCGCGACCAGGGTACGGATGAGCGGCTGAACATTCTTGGAGAAAAGGGCGGCGTCTTTACTTGCCGCTCGATTTACAATTGTGTCGAGGCGTGCCCACGTGACATCGACATTACCAAAGCCATCAACGAAGTGCGACAGGCGCTCTTGTTCCATTGATGGGAGAGACCCGATGAGTGCACAAAGTATTCCAACAGAAACTAAATTGATCACCGGCGAAGAATTGCTGGAAATGGGTGACATTGAACTTTGCGAACTGATTGATGGAGTGATTGTGCCGATGAGTCCACTTCAAGGCGAACACGGCTACTTGGAAAGTACTTTTAGTTCACAGCTCGATCAATTTGTTCGACCGCGTCGGCTCGGCTGGACCTTATCCGGCGAAGTTGGTATTTACATCCGACGCAACCCCGATCGCATCCGCGCGGCAGACGTCGCATTCGTCTCGCGTGAGCGCGGGCGTACACGTCCAAAGGGCTTTTTGCAACTTGCGCCCGAACTCATCGTCGAGATTGTTTCTCCGACAGATCGCTGGTCCGATATTCGCGAGAAAATTCAAGATTATTTTTCTATCGGCGTCGAACATGTGGTGATCGTCGAGCCGGAGCAACGCGATGTGCTGGTTTATCGTTCACCGACCGAATTCACGCAACTGCGCGAGCACGACACGTTCATAGGCGAAGGAGTCCTGCAAGGATTTGCTTTGCCCATTCACGATTTATTTTCGGATACCTGATTTTTCACGTCGTAGAATCGGAAATCTGAAATGCACCAACGGAGATTCACTTATGCCACTCTACGAATATCGTTGTGAAAACTGCGACACGCCTTTTGAACTGCGCCGCCCGATGAACGCCAGCGATGCCGCAACTCGATGTCCGCAATGTGAGAGCGAGCAGGTCA
>JBBSHK010000649.1:0-2046 GCA_038253185.1 Anaerolineae bacterium
GCCGTCGCATCCTCAACTTGCGCGAAGAGCAACACGCGCAAGGGCTTGCCATTTTTTTCAAGCACACCGTCATGGTCTGAATCGCGCCAGCCCGCCTCTTGCAACAATTCTCGCGCCTCCGCGGGGTCGTAAGCCGGTTGCGCCACATTCGGCGGAGTCGCCCAGAACTCTTTCAAGAAACTCTGCTGCAATAATTGCGACTCGCCGCCGTAGACTTGATTCGCCAACTGTGGGCGGTCCAGGGCGGCGGCGAATGCCTGACGCACGCGCGCCTCCGCTAAGAAATCGCGCTCGTAATTGAAAGCCAGCGCGTAGAATTGATTCAACGTGCGTTGATAGATTTTCAGGTCCGTCGCGGCGGGAAGATCGTCGCGACGGCGCGCGTCGGAGGCAAGCAAATCGATCTTGCCCGCGCTCAAAGCAGAACGCGCCTCGGTCTCGTTCGCCAAAATGTTATAGCTCCAGTCCGTGATGGCGGGCGCGCCGTTCCAATAATTCGGATTGCGCGTAAAAGTGAGCTGGTTGGAATTCCACTCTTTCAGGACGAGTGGTCCGCTGCCAATAAAATGTTCGGGCTTGAGCGCCGCCAGATTTTGGTTCGTCAAAATATGCGCGGGTAAAATTTTCAGCATGCCGAGATTGGTGAGCGCCGCGCAATACGTCTCACTCAATTTCACCAAAACGGTCTGCGCGTCGGGAGCGGTCACGTCCGAGAGGGACCCAAAATCCACCGCCGACGCGAGGCGCAATTTTGGATCAGAGAGCGCCTTGATTGTAAAGACTGCATCGCGTGCGGTGAGCGGCTGTCCGTCGTGCCAGAGGAGATTCGCCCGAAGGTGAAACGAAAAAGAACGCGCGTCCTCTGACACCTGCCAGCTATCGGCGAGTCCCGGTTTGAGCGCGCCTGTATTCGGATCGACTTGCAGCAGCGAATCATATAACGCATCAGCAATGAATCGCGGCAGCGCAGTCACCTCACGCGCGGGCGCTCCGACCGCGCCAATGACAATCGACTTGTTCGCAGCCGATGCGATGGGCGTGGCGCTAATACTTGCTGCGGGAGTCTCGACTTGTGTGCTGGAAGGAGTGGAGCTTAGTGGCGTTAAGGGGATCACGACCAGAGTCGGCGACGGCGTCTCCGAGCGACACGCGCCGAGCACCGAGAAAATGACAATCAGGCAGAGTCGGATCGAAACGCGCAATTTGCTTGAGAGGCTAGTAAAAGTGAAATAGACCAAAACTATCTCAATCGTGAAGCGAATAATGTACTTGATCCGCTCAACGGATTTGCGGGTCAGCCGCGACCGATGACAGTCGGCTAGACCTGCCTGTTATACGATTGCTGCTCTATCGAAGAACTTGTACTTCGATCACGTTGATACCGGGGTGAGGGCATTGGTAACCTCTCCATAACTCCAACCATCCAGTTCTGGGGGAGTCACTCCCAGAGCGCTCAGCATACTCTTGATCTGCTCGCGATGTTCGGTGGCATGGTTAATTATTTGAACCATAACCACCCAAGGGTCAACGAAGTATCCATCCATCGTTCGCAGTTGACTCTTCAGCCGTTCGCTCGGCTCGGCTCTCACCAATGCCAACAACCCTTCTCCGCTGAGGCGCGCGGACTCTTGCAACTCCGCAAATGCCGGGCGGACACGGTCCCTCGCTTCAACTGGCAGGGTCAAAAGTGACAGGTAACCTTGCTGGGCAGCCACAAGATGCAACAAGGTGCTACGAATGCTCCCGTACGAGGCTGACTCGGGTTCGGCGTCGAGTTGCTCGTCACCAAGGGCGGAGCAAGCCTGGATGATCTGGAGGTTCGCCCAGTTGTTGTGCTCAAATAATTTTTCAAGAATATTCGCGCTCATCAAGAGTCTCCTTTCTTGGCGCAGCCTGATAAGTTCGGCTCGAATCCGTACAACGCGGCGGGGTTTAGCTGCAGTGTTCAGCTTCCCTTACTCACCCACCTTACGTACTCTTTGTCATTTCGAGCGGTCTTTGCGAGTGGCACATCCTTAGATGGCTGTAGTTGTGCCGTCCAAGGAA
>JBBSHK010000650.1:0-2036 GCA_038253185.1 Anaerolineae bacterium
CGGTTACCTTTGAACTGATATTTTTTTGGAAAGCTCATCGCAGAGGCAAGCTCTTTCGGCGTGAGCATCCGAAAGCGAATGTCGAGCATCGCGCCGTCAAGCTGCGGCATCACCAAGCCGAAATGGTCTTTGGATGTTTGCGTTGGAAGTGGGTCCTCGACGGATGCAGCCCCGTTCCCGCTTTTGTAGTACTTGACCAGATAGGGCTGCGCGAGCGCGAACGCGTCTACGCTCGTGATCGTCGGCATTGGCTGATCGACGGAATGCGTCCGCATATCTTTGCCGTGATTCGTCGGCACGATGAAAGGTTCGACCAATGCGATAGCGCCATCGCCCGCGATAGTCGGTAGCGGCTGTTCAACACTGCGCGGCGCGGCTTTGCTTTGTTGTCCGATCACGAACGGCTCTGCGAGATAGAGATGATTGCCGCCGACGATCGTTGGCAGCGGTTGGTCTACACTGCGCTGAGAATTTTTCAAAGCGTTATCACTGGTGCCTCGCAGCGAGACGACGTACGGCTCTACTAATGCGAATTGACCGCGCCCCGTAATCGTTTGCAACGGCTCATCGGCAGAGCGAACCTGCTTTCCATTCGCGCTCGTGTGTTCTAGGTTCACGACAAACGGTTCGACCAGACCGCCCGCGCCGTGACTGGTAACCGTTGGCATGGGATCGTCAATCGAATGGGTGCGCGGCGTCTGCTGCTCATTGCGTTCGCTAAAGAATGGGACGATGAACGGCGACAAGCCGCCAAACTTGTGCAAGCCCGCGAAAATTCTTTTCATCGTGTTTGGCGACAACGGTTTCTTGCGACTAAAGATGCTCTGTCCTTCCAACTCCCAGTCGATGACCTCGCGCGCGGCAACCCACTTTTTCGTTTTGTGCAGCATCGTTCGTTCACCGGTTAGCGAATGTGTTGGCTCTGGAAACACCACTTTGCGCTTGCCGCGACGCGCGAGAATGAACAGACGCTTGCGCGTGGTCGGATCGCCATAGTTCGCCGCATTCAGGATGCGCCACTCAACGTTGTAATCGAGTGAGCGCAGCGCATCGAGAAACTTCAAAAACGTTTCGCCCTTCTTGCGCTTGATCGGATGCCCGGTTGCATTGAGCGGTCCCCAGTTCTTGAATTCCGGCACGTTCTCGATGAGCACATTCTCAATATACAAAGCTTCGCACCAGCGCAGGATGTGCCACGCCGAGGCGCGTGACTGGTCGTTGATCGGCTTGCCGCCGCGTGCGTTTGAATGAAAGATGCACTCTGGCGATGCGATCAGGATGTTGAGCCGTCCTCCCGGAACGGCATCGCGCGGGTTGACGTTCTCGACATTGGCGCACAGATGCTGCGCGTCGGGATAATTGGTGCTGTGCGTATCAATCGCGACGTCCCAGTGATTGATCGCTAGAAGGTTGAGCTTGTATCCTTTTCGCTTGCACGCCGCCGCGAGTCCGGTGGTCGTACCACCCGCCCCGCAGAATAAATCAACGGCGGTGATGAGGTGAGATTTGGTCATTGCTTCAATTTCCGTTCTGGCTGGATCACTGGGATTGAAATCTTCAACTTCGGTTTCCAGGTTTCATTCACAATCGCGCCGCGGACCATCTGCGAGAGGGGATTGTCTCCAAGCCAATCGAATCGTTCGCCGTGATACCGCGAATTCAGGAGACTTTGCAGACGATACAATTCTGCCTGCTCTTCGCTCAGCTCGCCGCCGCGCTCGCGTCCGATCAGAAAATCAAGCAGGATGGATTTGTCGAGCGGAACCTGCGTCATCGTTTCCACGATGTGTTCAATGGATTTGTTTGCGGTCTCGACGATGGTGATGTGCGCCGGAATTTGTGCGAGTTCCCATTCGCCGGTTGAATCCACGTCGGAGAACTGCAACTGTTTCTTTTTGCGAGTGCGTTTCATATTTGTCCTACAAAGTGCCGCTCGCGCTCGGCATTCACATCGCGCAGGATTCGAGTCTGACCTGCGATACAAACAGCGACATTTCCATCGGTGTCAAACCCGGACCAGTATCCACAATGAAAAC
>JBBSHK010000651.1:0-2029 GCA_038253185.1 Anaerolineae bacterium
ATAAATGGAAATGGTGAAAATCAGCACAGTCGAAGCTTGCCCTGTCTAAAGACAGTCTTCAAACTGGCGTCTTACGACGCTGTAAAGTCGAAGATACGGATGCCAAAGTCCCTAGATGGCTGCGATGTTTACATCGCACGCATCCCGCTGGCCCGCCTTGGCGTTTCCGCCGTAGTGCGGCGGGCCAAGGGGATGTAGCCACACCGCCTTCGGCTTTAGTGCGTCAAGCCAGGGATTCCTTTATGGCGGGCGAAGTTTCAGTCGGGGCGTTTTCATTTTGTTAGATGTTCTAAACGACAACGAACTGATCGGGACGCGCCTGTAGTGCTCAAGTGAGCGCAACCTTAGCAAGGAAGGAGGCGGCTATGCCATCCATCAAGTGGTTCACCAGTATCACTAACACCATTCAAGTCGCGTGGGCATTCATCAAAGCGGTGTTCGGTTCCGTTTTGGGTCCGCCGCCGCTGCCATCATTCACCCCGCCAATAAATCCGATCAAGACAAATTTTTCAGTGGACGTGCTGCGCGCCGATGACCTGCTTGTGGCGCGGCTCGATTTTTACAATCTCGCGTTAGTGCCACCTCAAGCTGATGAACCGCTGCAACTCGTGCGCGCGACCAACGATCAGGCGTACATCGCGATGCACTTTCCGCCGCAGAGTTTTGGCGAGCGCAGTTTTTTTGAAAATGGCGCGAGCGGCGAAAAGCCAAGTCTGCCGCCCGTTTCGTCGCGGATGTCGGGGCAAAGCTGGCTTGTCTTTCGCGTGAGCTATATCACGCCGATTCCGTACACGCTCGAAGATATTCTTGACGCGCTCTCGCGCGCCGAACTGGTCACAAAAGAATCTATTCACTTTCCTTCGATGCCGCCGCCGCCGAGCGATTTTGGACTGGGCGATTTCGTCCACGACGGACAAATCTTTAGCGCGATCGAAGCGCCCTATCGTCTCTTTCTCTCCCCGAATCCTGCGGCGCGCTGGGCGCATTCGCCCCAACCCGTCAGCAACGACGCGAAAACACGCACCGAGCTCTGGCACACGCGTCTCGGCGTGGACAGCGGCACGCCGGGCAAGGTAGATGAAAAAACCGAGACCCATCGCAATGTGCGCGCAGTGTGGTCGCCTGATTATGTCGCACCGCCCAACCCGGAGCCACTTCCAAGTACCTTCCCCTTTCGCATGTCGCTCAATCAGGAACAGCGGCACAAGCTCGTGCGTTTGTCGGCGGAGAGGACCCTCGCGGGCAATGCGCCGGTCAGCGTTCAGCAACTGATGCTCTCCGCGCTCGGGTCATGGCTGCGGGTGTATGGTGAATGGAACCCCGACGTGACGGGACTCGACGTCGAAGAATGGCAGCATTTGATGACGGCTGGGCGCGATCATTTTGTGCGCGTGGTGAAAGCGGGCTTTTACTTTCACACAGGTCATCGCGCGTCGCTGATTACAATCACCGAGCGCAAATTTCAGCCGACGGTTGAGCTTGGAATGAACGCGGGATACCTGCGTACGAAAAAATTTATTATGCTGCGCGAGCCGGTCAAAACGTACACCGACCGTGACCTGCCCTTCCGTACGATTGCCATTCGCCCGCTCGTCACGCCGAATCTCGAAGACCCGGCGAAAAGTGAAATTCTTCCGGGTCAGGCGGATAACGCCTTCTGGCCCCAAGTCACCGTAAATGGCGTGCCAACCGATTTTCAATTTCATATCACCGCGACCGATTGGGAAGGGCGCACGGTCGAATTCATGGCACCGCTCGCGTTCGTGGGGTACGAAGTCGCCACGGATCAACCGGGCGCGCCCGCGACCGCCGAACAGGTGGTGAAAGCCTACAATGCTTATGACGAAAAAAATCCGCGGCGCCAACGCAAGTTCGGCGGACAAAAGCTCGCGTACGCGCCGAGCGTGAATTCAGGCGATACCGCGCTCGAAACCGCGACGATGACCTTTAGCGCGAAATCGGTGAGCGCGAAACCGCGCTTTTTGCCGACGATGTTTCAAGCCGACGTGGATATTCCCGCGGTGAAACA
>JBBSHK010000652.1:0-2029 GCA_038253185.1 Anaerolineae bacterium
CCAACTCCGCCAAACTCACCGCATAACAACGCGGCGAGGTCGAAGCCCGCCTGCATCAATTCACACCGAAACAGATTTTGCATCAGCCCTATACCGCCACTGGACAATTCTGGACCATCGAAGACTTGGCAGATGCGCTCGCCCACTGGTTTGGGGTGCGCTACCGCAGTCGCACCTCCTATTACAACCTGTTGCGTGCGTGTGGCTTCAGTTATCAACGCACCGAAAAAGTTTTTCCTTGATGGCACAGCCATCAGGATGTGCCACAAATCGCAGCGTCCGGCGCAAATCGCCGACTTTCAAGAAGTGGTCGAAAAAAACTCATGGATGTGGCACAAGACGCACCGCAACCGTGATTTTGACCGAAGACGAAGCGTCACCGTACTTGCAAGCCACGCTGCACAGCGCTTGGGCGCCAGTGGGACAGACGCCGCGCGTGCGCGCCGAAGGTGGAAAACAATTGCGCGAA
This sequence comes from Anaerolineae bacterium, assembly GCA_038253185.1. Classification (GTDB taxonomy): domain Bacteria; phylum Chloroflexota; class Anaerolineae; order UBA4142; family SHND01; genus JBBSHK01. Next base: position 470 of record JBBSHK010000652.1, read on the forward strand.
CTCGCAGCCGACGGGACCGCCGCCGACGATGAGAATGCTCGATGGAAATTTTTCGAGGTGGATCGCTTCCTTGTGTGTCACCGGCTTTACCCTCTGCATACCTTCGATGTGCGGACGCCGCGGCTGGGAACCGGTTGCAATCATGATCCGGTCGCCGCGCAAAATCTGTCCGTCGACGCAGATGCGATGTTCATCTTCGAACGAAGCAACACCTTTGAAAAGCGCGATGCCTTCGGATTTGTAGTTCTGCTCGGCGGATGCCGCGCCGGTGTGACGGATCGTCCATTGCTCGCGCGCCACGACTTCGCGCCAATCGAAGCCGATTCCCTCCGCGCGCAATCCAAATCCTTTGGCGCGCTTGAGGAGTGAATACACTTTCGCGGATCGTAACAGGTCTTTGGTCGGCACGCAGGCATAGTTCGGACAGTCGCCGCCGATTTTATCTTTTTCAATCAACGCCACGGAACGCCCATAGCCGTGCGCGATTTCCGCCGCGCTGCCGCCCGCGGCGCCTGTATCTATGACAATCAAATCAAAGTGCTGTTCTTGTTTCGATACAGAATTCATATGATTATGCTGATAGATTGTTGGGGGCCTGCCCTCACCGTGTTCCTGGTCGATCTCTGCGACCGGAGCATATGTGGGGCGGGTGCCCCGCTGCGATAAGATTTTGAAAGTTGTTGAGCGATCATTTCTGGATTGCGCGCAGGCATCAAACTTTTGCCGCAGAACTTTCCAAAAATAAAAATGCCCCTGTCACAGCGAATCGGGAATGAGGCTGCGCGGGACGTGACGGTGCTGTCCGCAAAATATTTTTGATAGAGTATGGCTATGAAGCTACGCGCTAGTACTGGGAGGATACAATGAGAGAGGATTTTTGTCTGTAAGCGAAATCACACGCAGAGGCCAGACCAGGGCAATAGATGAGCGGTTGCTCATTAAAGCCAAGCGGCTCGTTGATACCGGCAATCTCTTTTAATCCGGAGGGGTCGAGAATGACGATCTCTTTGCGTTGAATGTCAATGAGCCCTTCCTGCTTAAAGTGATTCAACGTATGCGTGACCGTCTCACGATAGGTGCCAATCAAATCGGCGAGGTCTTGATGTGAATAACCACTGATTTGATCGCCGCTCTTTCCGCGCAAACGCAGCAGCCTGGTCGCGAGACGAGACGGCACATCCTTGAAAGAGAGCTCCGTGAGTCGCCTTTCGGTTTCCAACAAACGGCGGCTGACGATTTGCAGGAGATGCAGCGTAATGTCGGGACGCAGCCGCAGCAATCGTTCGACATCATTGCGGCTCATCACACACAGCACACACGGCTCAAGTGATTCCGCGAACGTACCCTCCATACCCTGACCGAGCAGTGACATTTCGCCAAAAACCGTGCCGGGTTCGAGGATATCAATGATCAATTTTTTTCCTTCCGGCGAAAGACGATAGAGTTGGACGCGTCCTTCCTTTAAGATGAACAATGCCTCGGCGCTTTCGCCGGGCATATAGAAGAGTCGCCCTTTTTCGCAAGAGGTCATCGCCAGATCGCGTTCGATCTCTTTCAGCG
>JBBSHK010000653.1:0-2027 GCA_038253185.1 Anaerolineae bacterium
AATATTTCATCGCCGCTTCGACCGCGAGGTGATGCTTGCGGAGATAATCCTGCTCGGTGTACTGCGTCAGCAGATTCCAAACGTCGTCGCGATTTTTGTAATCCATAGTAGTAATGCTCAATGCACAAATATTCTCAGATTGTTCATTGTGCATTCTCTTCTAAATACTTGCGCGCGGCTTCTGCCATCAGTGCCGCGCCGGTGGGCAGTATCGCTTCATCAATATCGAAATCGGGCGCGTGGTGACGGCGCTCGACTTCATCCTTGCGCGCGCCAATGTAAAAGAACGCGCCCGGTTTCGCCTGTGCCATATACGAAAAATCTTCCGCGCCCATTTCCATCCGCGCCTCGTTCACGCGCGCGGGACCGATCAACTCTGACGCCATTCGCTCGACGAACTGCGTCATCTTCGGATCGTTCGCGGTCACCGGATAGCCCCACTGAATATCGAGGCGATAATCGCCGCCGAACGCGCGCGCGACCGAGAACGCGTTGTGCAAATCGCGATGCAATTGCTCGCGCACTTCATGTTTGAAACTGCGAATGGTGCCCGCGAGCTGTACTTCCGGCGGAATAATATTCGTGGCAGTGCCCGCATGAATCATCGTCACGGTAATCAGTCCGTGTTCAATCGGATTCATCCGACGCGAAACAATTCCGTGAATCGCGTTGACGACCTGCGCGGCGAGCCAGATCGGATCGAGTGCTTCGCTCGGATACGCGCCGTGTCCGCCTTTGCCAATCACCGCGCCGTGGAAAGAATCCACCGCCGCCATAAATTCGCCCTCGCGCACAAACACCTCATTGCTCGGCAGCGTACTGATCACATGCATTCCGACTACGGCATCCGCGCCTTCGAGCGCGCCCTCTTCGACCATCCGCTGTCCACCCGACTTGCCCTCTTCGTCCCAAGCTTCTTCCGCCGGTTGAAATAAAAGCCGTACCGAACCTTTGAGCCGACCCGCGTTGAAATCTTCCGCCAGCAGCATCGCCGCGCCGAGCAGCGAAGTGGTGTGCGCGTCGTGACCACACGCGTGCATCACGCCCGAATTTTGTGATTTGTACTCAACCTCGTTCGCTTCGAGAATAGGCAGCGCGTCCATATCTGCGCGCAGCGCGATGACGGGCGAACCTTCGCCGAGGTGTCCGACGACGCCGGTTTTCGCCACGCCCGCGGTGTACTCGATGCCGAGTTCATCCAAAGTTTTCGCGACCTGTTTCGCGGTGCGCACTTCTTGAAACGCGAGCTCCGGGTGTTCGTGCAAATCGCGCCGGATCGCCACCAACTTTTCCTTCATCGCTTCTGCGCGTTCGATATAGTTGGACATATGTTTCTCCTATGGCAACATCGGGAATCCGCTGATGATTATAGCACGTCTAAAAAAACGGCGCGGGTTTGGTTGCCCGCGCCTGCCATTATCAAAAAAATGCGCTGTGACTATGAAACTATCTGCATTTGTCCTGATGAAAATCTGTTCCATGCTCGAACAATATCTCTAACGAACGGGTTACTCATGCCCTTTTGTTTTACATCAACTACATAAATACGTCCGCCCGAAACTGTATCACTGTTGAGTGAGTAGCACGCGTGAAACCCGCCCATATTAATTGTCTGCCGCTTTACCGTCGGTACCTGTTCTGTTCCTAGTTCACCACGCGCATCTAGTGTAACCGTGATTGACCATAACCCTTTCTCCATCAGTGCCCGACTCGTAACCTCATCGGCGCGAATTCTTTCTGCATAACTCACTTTTGGAAAAACTGCCCCGAAGATAGACGGACGTCCATCCTCTCCTATACCTTGAAGAAATATATCCACGTCTTTTTGCCTTACCTTGTTCGAGAGTTCAAGCTTTTTCATTAATTTTGGGAAATCACTCCCCGCAAGCCGCACAGCCCGAACACCTCGCTCTATTAAGGTGGAATTAGAGTTTATGTATTGCAAGACAAAATATTCAAAGGCATCCCCACTCGCTCGACGATAACTTTGCGCAGGATCCTCCTGTTCGGGAAAAACACCGTGAAGC
>JBBSHK010000654.1:0-2023 GCA_038253185.1 Anaerolineae bacterium
ACAAGATGCCACGCATTATTGATGTCGTAGAATTTTTGGATGAGAGTGGGCACCAGATTGTGCATCGCGAACCGGAGAGTGGTCCCGGCGATTTCCGTCTCGGCTCGCAGGTGATCGTGCGCGAAAGTCAGACTGCGGTTTTTTTCCGCGACGGTAAGGCACTCGACGTTTTCGGTCCCGGTCGCCACACCATCACCACAGCCAACGTGCCGCTGCTCGCGAGCCTCATCGGTCTCGCGACGATGGGACGCAGTCCCTTCCCCGTTGAAGTGGTGTTTGTGAATATGCGCCAGTTCCTCGATCAGAAATGGGGCACGCCCGAACCGGTCGCGTTCCGCGATCCTGATTTTGGGATGGCGCGGCTGCGCGCGTTCGGCAGCTATGCCTTTCAGGTCAAAGACCCTTCCCTCCTGGTGAATGGCATCGTCGGTCAGCAGGGCATCTACACCAGCGACCAGGCGGCGGATTACCTGCGCGGCATTATCGTGAGCAAGTTCACCGATTTGATGGGCAATCAGCACAAGTCGCTGCTCGACCTGCCGGCGCATTACAATGAGATCAGCGCGGGGACCAAGGCGCAACTTGCCGATGACTTTGCCGCGATTGGACTGAATCTGCTCGCGCTGTACGTGCAGGCGATTACGCCGACCGAAGACACCGCGAAAGCAATCGACGAGCGCGCGTCGATGGGCGCGATTGGCAATATGGACGCCTACATGAAATTCAAAGCCGCACGCGCAATCGGTGACGCGGCAAATAATCCCGCGGGCGGCGGCGCAGGCACCGGCGTCGGACTCGGCGCGGGCATTGGACTCGGCGCGCAACTGGCGAACCAATTGGGACAATCGTTCCAGTCCAACCAGTCCCAAGCGCAAGGCGCGGGTGGAATGAGCAGCAACGCGCCACAAACCAAAGAACAAGTGCAGCACCTGCTCGACAATCTGGACAACCGTTTCGCTAACGGCGAGATTTCGGAAGACACATACAAATCGCTTTCCACACGATGGCAAGCGAAACTCAAAGAGATGGGAGGCTGAAATGGACGAACCAATGCAGGGTATGGACGAAATGGAGCCAATGACTTCTTCTCCGCAAGAGGCTCCCGTATCAGGAGGACACACCGTCGAAGGGATGAAATTGACGCGGCGCGGTGCCGCGTCGAAAGCGTCGAAAACATTGCAGGGCCGCTCGACGGGCAAGAAATCGAAACGCGCGGCAGCCAGCGCGCTCGCGCAGAGAAAACAGCCCGGCGCCACTTCGAAAAAGGCGGCGACGGCAGCTGCCAAGGTGCTGCGCGACAGGCGTACGAGCAAGGCTTCCAAATCAGCCGCGGCGAGCGCGCTATCGCAAAAGACCAAGCCCTCCACGCGCAAGCGTTCAAGCAAATAAGTATTTGATTCTGCCCTCGCGCGGATGATTGCCGCAAAATGTCAGGGTCGATAACCAAGCGCGAATTACTGGAAGACTTGCGCGCGGGGCGTGCCGAATGGGACACGCTCATCGCGAAGGTTGACCCCGCGCGCCTGGACGAGCCGGGCGTCGAGGGCGAATGGTCGGTCAAAGACATCGTCGCGCACGTGACGTGGTACGAGCGCGAGATGATCGACCTTTTCAATACGCATGTGCTCACCGGATCGGAATTGTGGGGGCAGCCGCAGGACGCGCGCAACGCGGAGGTGTTCAAACAAAACCGCGAGCGCCCCCCGACAGAAATTCTCGCCGAGGCGCAGCAAGTCTTTCGAGAATTGTACGCCGCGCTCCAGCCGCTCGACGATCAGGACCTGAACGACCCGAGTCGATTTCAAAATATGCCGGGCGAGTGGGTGCCATGGCAGATCCTCGCGGGAAATTCCTTCACGCATTATCCCGATCACATACCTTCGATTGAGCAATGGCTCGCTCGTCAGTAGTCCGAGCCTCATAGACAACCGAAATCAAAACGAGCCATCACAATTTCATTCCGCGGGGGCGAAGCATTTTTCGCTACAAAGTTGCGAATCGAAAAATGCTTCGCCGCTACTCC
>JBBSHK010000655.1:0-2023 GCA_038253185.1 Anaerolineae bacterium
ACAAGTTGCCGAGCACGTCAAGCCGCTGCGTTTTCATCCGGGTCAGACCATCTGTTTTGCCGGACAGCCCGCGCAGTACATTTATCTGATTGAATCGGGACAAGTGCGCGAGATCGCCGGTGGACCGAATGGACAGCCTATCGTTCTCGATCTGCTTGGGGCACAAGAGTCGTTCGGTGAACATGCGGTTGTCTCAAGCTCTGCGTATCCCGTGACCGCGCAAGCCACCGGCGAGGTCCAGTGCTGGACGCTGGCGAAGCCTGACTTTGATCGTTTGCTGGCGCGTTATCCCGCACTGGCTCTGAGTGTAAGCCGCCGCGTGGAGGAAGAATCGCAACGCACGCGAAAGCAACTCAGCCGACTGAATGCCACTCCGGCGCTCGGATTCAAAGCACCGCCGACGCCGCGACCAGTTCCACCCTCGCGTCCTTCTTTCAAGCCCGCTCCGGTTTATACTGAATTCAATCGCCCACCTGCGGCAACCGCGACGCCGAATTCTCCATCCGAGGCAAGTGTACCAGATACGCTGCCTGCGGTGGGCGTACGTCAGGCACCCTCGAAATCATGGGAGCGCAACGCGACCAACGCGCTCCGACCTATGCCCGCCGCGATGGGACGTCCGATTCAAACAACGGCTGCGACAGGCGCTTCGGTCACGCCGCGCGGAGTGCGCGGGACAAGTCAAAATCTAGGATTGGGGGCACGTTTTGCATTGATGAGTACTGCCACAAAGATCAAGTTGGGATTGTTAGCGTTCGCCGCGTTTTGGTTGTTGATCGTGGTTCCGATCGGGCTCTTCATGGCTTTGTCGAGTCCGACCAATAATCTCACCGTTGATTTCGCCGGGATTCTTTCCAGCGGATCAGTATCGTCGCCCTCGGACGCTCCGCAACAGTCGAATGTTGGCGGGAAACAGAATTTGCTTCCGGGTAAACTGGCGATACGCGAACGAACACCAACACCAACGGCGGTTCCCGCAAGCAAGGCACCAGCCATCAAGCCAGTCGTCAAAGCGACGACACGCCGCCCTACCGCTACTCCGGTTTCAAAAGCTGCGGGCACAAAGAAAACGGATAAAGCCGCACCTCAAGCTACCACTTCCGGCGCGGCGGATTCTGCACCCTCCAATGCGCCGGTGCAAGCTGCCGCCGTTCAGCGTCCACCTTTGCCGCCGCTTCAATGGGACGCACGGCTTGGTCCCGGCGGGCTGCCCTTGCTCCAAGGGGTTGGCGTACAGCGTGCCAGTGTCGCACCCGGACAAACTTTCTGGAGGCTCGTCAAAATGAAATACGATGATGCGGGCGCCGAGTCCGGCAATGATCACACCATTTATATTGCCCTGATTGACGAAGACGGCGTGCGCGTCGACGACCAGACCGTGCTCGTGACCTGGGACGAAAGCGGCGTGCTCGAAACTCAGCACCTCGGGCTAGCCGACCAAAAGCCCGCGCACGATTACTGTGAGTGCAACTATAACTGGCCCTTGTATGGCGCGGCGTATCGTGTCAAAGTCGATGGCGCGCTGCCGAGCGATCAGGCGTACGGAATGATTATGCCGATGAAGCGGCACGTCAACTATCACCTGACGTTCCAGCGGGTAGTCCAACCTTAAAACAAAGGGGCGCACAATTGTGCGCCCTTTTTTGTGCGATATGGCGAAATCGGATTTATTAGACCAACTCAATAATCGGGAGATCAATTCGTACAGGTTGCGCGTGCGCGACTTTCACTCGCGTTTTGAGAATCAGCGCCAGTTTGAATTGAGGCTCACCGCCGCCGACGCCAGCGAAACCTCCACTCCAATCTTTCGCGGGACGTTCAGCGCGGCGCGACCCACGATTTTTATTCCCGGCTGGATTGATGGCGAATTGATCGAGAACGCAACACTCAGCGCGAAAAAAATTGTGCTCTGGGACGAGGCGTACGCTCGGGGACTCGCGATTGATTTGGCGAAAGCGCTTGGTGAAACGATCCCGCCCGGCGGACGAATGTGGTTGGCGTACGAGCAGTTCGGACACGAAGG
>JBBSHK010000656.1:0-2022 GCA_038253185.1 Anaerolineae bacterium
AGTAAAGTCGCCGGTCGCCATCGCGCGCGCGATGCGGGCGCGGCTCACAACCGGCTGCACCTTTTCGAGCTGCTCAATTCGCGTGCTTAACTTTTTCATCGGTTGGTCTCTGCTGCAACAATCTCTTCAAGGTGCGTCACGCGCGCTTGCAGTTCTGCCAGTTCTTTCAGGTGCATCAACCGCGAGAGCACCACATCGGCTGCCCGCACGCGCGTCGAGGCGGCGTTCTCTTTGTTCGCCATCACCACCAGCAGCGTATCAATCGCGTGTTGCATCGCGCCTGTGAGTCGGCGCACCCCGAGATGCAGCGCATCGCGTTCGGCGGCTTGCAGCGCGGCTTGAAAGCTTGGCTCTGCCAACCACCGATGCAAGGTTCGCTCGCCGATCTTGGCGGTCTTCGCCGCCGCGCGCACATCGCGGGCAATCAAGAGTGCCGCAATCGCGTTTTGCTGTTTCGGGGAAAGTCTGCCAGTCTCTGCCATTGTTTGCCACCACTAAAGTTCTGACCGATCAACTTTGGGGCGTGGATCGCGATCCGGAGCGCGTGGGGTGCTACTCCTTGACCGCGACCCACGCCCCAAAATTCATCCAGCGCCAGAAGCAATCTACTTGGGTAAAGCCCGCCATCCGCAACAACTCTTCGTTCCACTTCGCGGTCACGGGTACCAGCACGCCTTCGCGCGACAATCGTTTGCGTTCGATCTCTTCGGGGCTGTATCCATTCTGTGACTTCAGCGCGTAATAATTTTTCACCAAGAGCGCGTCAATGTCCGCGGACATGCCCAAGACTTTTTCGACCAGAATGAACGCGCCGCCCGGTCGAGTGTGCGTGTAAACGTCTCGGATGATGCGCTGGCGATATTCAATCGGCGTGAATTGAATCGCGAGCACCGCCAGTGTCACACTCGCGAGCGCGGGCGGGTATTCTTTTCGCAAGTCGAGTTCGCGAATATCTACCACGCCACTCGTGATGTATCCCCTGAAACGTTCGCGACAAGAGTCGAGCATCGGCTTGGACACTTCAACCCCGATGAACCGATTCTGCGCGCCGTACTTGTCCACGAGTGCCGCAATCGCATCACCCCGCGAGCAGCCGAGATCAACTACATCGGTTTTGGGTTTGACGAACTGGCACGCAGTATCAAAGACGGCTTTTCGCATCACATCATACTGCGGGATTGAGCGCGCCAGCATATTCTCAAAGACGGTAGTCACGTCGCGATCGAACTGCCAGCGTCCTTCGGGCAAAGTGTGGTCAATTATTTCAGTTTGCATAGAATCTCATCCTTGATGGTTTCGGCAATTGCTTGCATCATCAGCGGCGGCACGGCGCGCCCGAGTCGTTCCCATTGCTGCGCGAAGGTTCCGGTCAGTACGAAATCATCGGGAAAGGCGCAGATGCGTTTCAGTTCCGCGATGGAGAACTTGCGCCGCTCGGTCGGATGGGTCACGCTTGCCGCCCCCGCGCTGCCGCCCTCGGCGGTGATGGTCGGGCTGGCACGGTCCAACTTGGGCTTGACCAGATTCAGATACTTGCCCTTTTCGCCTGCGCGTAATCTGTCCCACTCGCGCCCAATCGCGAAGCGACTAATGTCGGTTTCGGCTTCGACCATGAAAGTTGCGAAATATGCCGTGCGGCTGTTGCGCGCACCATCCGATTGCACGATCGTACCACTCGGACGATTCGCGTCGCGCCAATCTTCATACTCGCCCGCGACCTTGATGCGCGTGATCCACGGCAATGCTTCGCGCACCGAGTAACGATAGGGCAGCGGCTTGGGAAAAACAGGTTCATGCCCGAGATCGTTTCGAACGCCGATGAAAATAATTCTTTGTCGCGCTTGGGGCACACCTAACCATTGCGAATCAAGCAGCTTCGCTTGTACGCGATAGCCACAAGCCTTAAGCGCCGCGAGTATGTCTTTGAAATATCCTTTGGCTGTGCCCTTGACGAGACCGCTGACATTCTCGGCGACAAAGACTTTGGGTTGTAGCCCTTTGAGAATTCGCGCGTACTCGAAA
>JBBSHK010000657.1:0-2016 GCA_038253185.1 Anaerolineae bacterium
AATTCAACCGAAAGATTTTTGACCATGAATATTCCGATGTCGGGTCCCGACCTGAGCCAGGCAGAGTTTGCCGCGGTGCGCGAGGTTTTGCAGAGTGGCGCGCTCAGCCTCGGTTCGCAAATCCAAACCTTTGAGCAAGCCCTGGCGAATTTTGTCGGAAGGGATTTCGCAATCGGCGTTAGCTCGGGCACCAGCGGTTTACATCTTGCTATCATTGCGGCGGGAGTAAAAGAAAATGATTTTGTAATCACGACGCCTTTTTCATTTATTTCCTCTGCGAACGTAATGCTGTACGAACGCGCCATTCCAATCTTTGTCGATGTGAATCCGGTGACCGGGAACATCGACCCCGCGGAAGTTGCCGAAGCAGCGGAGGTATTGAACGGCGACCCTGCGAATGCAGAGCATTGGCTGCCTCCAAGTTTGCGCGGTACTTTGAAGACGAATGGGCGGAGGTTGAAAGCAATATTACCCGTCCACGTCTTTGGTCAGCCCGCCGAGATGGAGTCGTTGCTGGCAACGGCGCGTCGGAATAATTTGTGCGTGATCGAGGACGCGTGCGAGGCGCTCGGCTCCGCGCACAAGGGTCGTTCGGTGGGGACGTGGGGCGATCTCGCGGTCTTTGCGTTTTATCCGAACAAGCAGGTGACGACCGCCGAAGGTGGCATGATCGTCACGTCGCGCGCACAGTTGGATATGCTGCTGCGCTCGCTGCGTAATCAAGGACGCGAGGCAAATAGTTCATGGCTCGAACACGCGCGCCTTGGGTACAATTATCGCTTGGATGAAATGAGCGCGGCGCTCGGCGTTGTACAATTGCAGCGAATCGAGCAGCTGCTCGCCCGGCGCGAGCGCGTCGCACAGTGGTACAACACGCGGCTAAAAGATGAGGAGCTGCTCGAGACACCGACGATTGTTCCAGAGACCACGCGTATGTCTTGGTTCGTCTATGTGGTGCGTTTGCGCGCTCCCGCGCGGCGCGCGGAAGTCATGGCAGCGCTCGCACAAAGCGGGATTCCGACGCGTCCGTACTTTACGCCTATACATCTCCAGCCGTTTTACGTTGAACGTTTTGGTTATCGACGTGGAGATTTTCCCTGCGCTGAAGCGCTCGGAGATTGTTGTTTGGCTTTGCCTTTCAGCGGCGTAATGACAGAAGAACAGGTCGAGTACGTTTGCAACAATCTCATCCCGCTCACGCGCGAATTCGCCGGGCGAAAACAAATCGCCGCCTAAAATAAATTTCGCGCGACGCTGGTTCGTAGGGGCATACCCTTGTGGTTGCCCCACCTACGCTGAAAAAATTCGCAGCACCACTGAACTCAGCGGCTTTGAACAGCAAGCTCTGACGGAATCGGCTTTTGCACGATTTCGTACAGCGAATAGGCTGTATTGGCATGGCGCGGCGCCAAGAACTGCGGCGCCAATTGAATCTCCGTATTGAGTGGGCTGTCGGTCTGGACGATAACAAAATCAATGCCCCAATGATTCAAGAAGGCGATGCGGTCCCGTGGTGATTGTTGGCGCGTGTAAAAACGATCGATCTGGCTGCCGAGTGGTCCCTCGGGCGTCGGGTATCCGCGATAAAGCGGGAACGCGTTGACGGAAAACGCTGGCGCGAGCACTGACAATTCCGACGGGAACAACATTAGACTCCGCTTGGACACATATCGCGGCAGGGCGCGCATAAACTCTTCCGTTTGAGGATTTAACTGGTGCGATTGTCCTAAGGTGCGGAGCGATCCGCTGATATCGAGATTGCTCAGAGTCAGCGACGCGACGATAACAATTCCGATCAATAACGCCGCCGTCTGCCAGCGCTGCGAACTTGCGAAGAACTCGCGACGCGTGGCAAGATACGCGAGCGCCAGACCTGCGGGTATCACCCACGTCATACGCCAAATCTCCCACGGCATAATCGCTTGACCCACCAGCCACGCGGTCACCGGGTTGTACAGTAACGCGAGCGGAATGAGTGTGCCAGCCAAGAGAAACTGTGCCCGTACATCCTCGCGC
>JBBSHK010000658.1:0-2014 GCA_038253185.1 Anaerolineae bacterium
AGGCGTAACCAATGATGATGCGAATGAGCGGGTCTTGCCGCTTGATTTTATAGCCGTTGATGAGATCAACCTCATCCGAAACTTTTTCCACAAGCAGTTTCAATTCGCGTGAATCATACTGCGCGTCGCCGTCGGTGTAAAAAAGCCATTCCTTGGTCGCCAGCGCAAAACCGGCGCGCAGCACGCCGCCATAACCGCTCGGCTGCTCGCGATTCACAAAACGAAATTCTTTCGCATACAGCCGCGCCAATTCTTCCAGCACAAAGCGCGAGTCGTCCACGCTGCCGTCGTTGATCACATAGACTTCGTAATCGTCTGACACTTGACGCAGAGTTTGCAGCGCGCGCATCACCATTACGCCGATGGTGCCGGCGTCATTGTAACAGGGAAAGAAAACGCTAATGCTTGGTCGCATAGTTTTTTGGTCGGATAGTCGCGGGGTCTGACTACTGGCTACTAATGACTGTTATCTTCTGATTCAAAATAACGTGATCGCCCGCGCCGTTCCCATTCGCATCAATCACCTGCAAGCGCGCGAAGGTGGGATCGCTCGCGTTATACCAACCGATTTCGATTTGGTAATCACCCGGCGCGGTGTCGGGTTTCAACGCGAGCGCGAAGGAATCAAGCAGATATTCGCCTTCGACCCACGTCGGCGTGGCACGCGTGCCATTCAATTGCTGCGCGTCTTTTTTCGCGATGACCTTGGAAACTTTATAAATTATATGCACGAAAATCGTGTACGGGTTGTCCATCTTGCCGAGCGCTTTCCAATTCAGCGTCACCGTGAGTGTATCGCTGGCTTTGATTTGGGTCGCGCTCAGATCATAATCCACCAGCGCGAGGTAATTATTAAAGTTCGCTTCTTGCTTGAATTGGGCGGGCGGCTCGATGAAAACGCGATCGGTTTTTTCGATTGCGAACGGCTGGAGCAAATCCGCGATTCGCCCATCGCTCAATTTGATTTTCAGAGCCATATCGCCCGCGCTCGCGGCGGGCGGAATTTGAACGTTGTACTGCGCGCGCACCATTTCACCCGCGCGCCATTGCGAGGTTGGAAAATTCGCGTTCGCCAATGGCAACGCCGCGCTGCTCTTGTCGCCAAACAAAATTTGGAATGAATAATCCGCGTTGGGTTTATCATCCGCGCGCCAGAAAAGTGTCACCGGGATTGTTTCTCCCGTGCTCGCCTTTTCGCGACCGACGGCGTAGCCAAGTAATGTAAATGGCGCGAGTGCTGTGCTGAGCGAATGTTGAATTTTTAAATCCACCAGCGACGGTTGTTTCTCGGCGGGCAATACGTGAATCGGTCCGACCTTGACGTTCTTGCCAATCGGCGCGCCGTTCGGCGCGAGCACATCGAGACCGGTTTGATCGCTCGCGGTAAAGAGTGTCACCGTCGCGAAATATTCGCCCGCGGACGCGCCCGGCAGAAGCGGCACAGTGTACTCGCCAAAAAGATTCTCGCCCCTCTTCCAGCGCGTCGTCGGATAATTATAACCGCTGGGGCGTCGGTCAAGCTTGCCCCAAAAATTTCCCTGCGCGTCCACGATCCGCAGCGCGACATTGTAATCATCGTTTACCGTATCGAGCGTATTCCAGTAAAGTGTGAAGGTCGCGCCTTGATCCGCGCTCGTTGGATTGTTTGCGCTCCAACCCAGCAACTTGAATTTTTTTTCGCCGTTCTTTGGCGCCAAGTTCACCTCGCGCGGGTTCGCGATTTCGGGCTTGGCGGCGAACGGCGTGAATTTTTCCGGCAAGGTCCAATGGCGCAACTTGATTTGCCAGAAGGCGGCATCCAGTTTTTCTTCCGCGCCGCGCGTCGAGAGCAGCAGCGGCACAAAGCCATTCGGGTCAACCACTTCGTCCTGCCACTCAACCAGCCACGCGCCGTGTTTGCCGGCAAGCGCGCGATTGAGATCGTTCGCCGCGGAATAATTTAGCACATGCTCGGTGTTTAACGTCGCGTCGTCCGGCAATCTTAATTCAGGATCGTTTGCCGCAGTGTAATAAT
>JBBSHK010000659.1:0-2012 GCA_038253185.1 Anaerolineae bacterium
GCGGTGCGCGACGAGATCGTGAATCTGGTGCGCGACGCGCTCGCGGTCGAGCTTGCAGCGAGACCTGAAACCGAGCCGGCGGCTGTCACAGTACCGACGATGGCAGAGTTGCCGGCGGAGAGCGCCGCCTCGCCCGAACTACCGGCGTTGCTGCCGCGCACGGGCGTGGAAATCATGCCTGCCGAAAAGCGTCGCGGTGAAACACAGTACAGCGTGCGCGATCTCCGCAACAATCGCATCATTCACAACGTCACGCGTTCCAGCGCGCGCAAGTTGTGGCAGTACGCCATCAGTGAATTCGAGGAGCATCCGTGCGAGCCGGACGATGTGAAATGGGTCGGCGACATTGGTCTGTGCAAGGCGCACAAGCGCGCGGGCAAAGTCCGATACGATCTGGTGCAGCGCGACCGTGACGGTCATCTGCATATGTATTACGGTGTGACGGACGACGGGATTGACGGACCGTGGAAAGTCTTGATCGAAGGCGAAGGCGGCGAGCCGGTCGAATTGCCCGAGTCGGAAGAAGTGGAGCGCGAAGAAACTTTTGAAAACGGCGCGGAGCGCGAAGAACTCACGGGGGATTTTGGAACCGGCAGGCGCGAGACGACTGGCGCCGCCGAATGGCAGGCGAGTGCTGAAACATTCGACCGAGTGGAAGATGTCGTGTCGCCCGATTTGGAATTTCCACGCGAGAACGCGCACGAAGGACAGCTCTCGACTATTCCCATCGTCGATGATGCCTCGATCTTTGCGGAGCCAATCTCAGAATCGGAAACGCGCGACGACTGGGCTGAGCCATCGCGACTCGCGGAAGAGTTTGGCGAAACTCCAGGATCACGCGAACCAGCTCGTCCGATTGACGAGCACGAAATTCCGATGCCCGGGTGGGAGCGATTCGAAAGACCCGAGATCATCGAGCCGCGCGGCGAAGCAGCATTTGATCCGAGTACGGATGCGGGCATCGATCTCATCGCGTCGCGGCGGAGGAGCCAGCCGGAAACTTTTAGCGAGCGCGAACGAGAATCGGATTTCGCAGCCTCTGCGTCGATGTCGTGGGAGACGCAAAGCTCCGGCTACTCCGCGGAGCGCGAGGCGCCAATTTTGTCCCAAGATGCCTCGAGCGTCTTTGAAGTAACACCCCTTGAAAATTCCTCAGACGACGCCGCAATGTTGTCGCCATTTCGCGCGGATGAATCGGACGAGAGTATTGGCAGCGAGATTGCCTCTGTGATTGCTGCGCCGGAACCGAGCGCGCAACTTGACCAGCCCGATTTCGAATCACAAGGCGATTCAGGGATTGCGGCGAATGACATCCGCGCGGACAATGTCAGGACAGTGGATGCGATCTACGCTGTGGATGAATTGGAGAGCGAAGCAAATCGTACAGCGCCGGAGTCGAGCGAGGAGCCGCTTGATCTTGCGGCAAGCGAAGCATTGTCAGACACAGAGGACGACAGCCCTGATGCGAGCGCATCCTCCGAAATGAAATCTGATTCCGACAAAGCGGGGCGGTAGGAGCGAAGCTTTTAACTTTTAACTTATTCTCCCGATCCACCACTTGACGCGCAGTGGAATCCATTCGCGCAGCACGCTCCACGGAATCAATTTTTCACGCGTGATCTGCACACGTTTTGAAAAATCAAAAGTCGGCGTAAAGGCGCGCGCCCGCAGATATTTTTCTACCCGCGCGTCCACGTCAGCCGACTTGCCGAGCAGCCCGGTAAAAAATTGATGCTCGAGTAATCCATCCTCGCCCGCGCGCTCGCGCGCCGCGACAATCGCTTCGTCGCGCATTTCATCAAACCCGCGCGGCGTCGCCACCATCGCGTGTTTTCCCGCTTGCACAAACAGCAGTGGATGATTGCCCTCAGCTTGAATCTTCGCGCCAATACCGATCTGTACGTAATAGCCGTGCCAGCTCGCCTCCACCGCGACCAGATTCCCCGACGCGCTCACGTACGACCACACGTGTTCGAGTTCGTACAAGTGCTGTATGTCCCAGTCCCACCACA
>JBBSHK010000660.1:0-2006 GCA_038253185.1 Anaerolineae bacterium
CATGGCGGGCATTGCCGCGCTGCGGGAAGAAATTCGCCAAGGGCTGACTGAACTCAAAGGTTTATTGGCGGAGCTACAACCACCGCTTTTGATCGAGATGGGACTGGGTCCCTCCGTGGATCAGTATTTGCAGAATTTTGGCGCGCGCAATGATATTCAAGTTCAATGCGATGGCTGTGACTCACTGCGCGAACGCCTGCCCAGCACCATCGAGACCGCCGTTTTTCGCATTGTGCAGGAAGCGCTGTCGAATGTGGTCAAACATTCTGGCGCGACGCGTGTGCGAATCGAGATGGCGCGTGTGGAGAATCAATTGCGTTTGGAAATTCAAGACAATGGACGCGGATTCGTTTCGCGCGAGGGCGGTCCGAAAATCCGGCAACTCGGAATCGTCGGCATGCGCGATCGTGCGGATCTGGTCGGAGGTCAGCTACAAATATTTTCAGGCGCAGGCCAAGGGGTGCGCGTCGTCGTGACCATTCCTTATCACGCTGACGATGCGCTCGCCGCACCTGCAAGAGGGGGGCAAAATGAAAACGGGCACGAAAAGCAAAACGGACACAAGTCGCAGCAGCACGCCAAGAAAGAGGTCGGAGCTACCCGCCAAAGTAACCACACCCGGCGGTCAAGGCAAAACGGGCGCAAGTAAAGTCCCGGCAACCGCGACCGCGCCTAAACCTAGCATCCGCACGATGATTGTCGACGACCACCCGCTTTTTCGCGCGGGACTTCGTCGCGTGCTGGAACTGGAGGAAAATATTTCTGTAGTGGGTGAAGCGGACGACGGCAAAGCTGCGCTCGAGATGGCGCGTGAATTGAACCCGCAAGTCATCTTGATGGATGTCAACCTACCGCAGATGAACGGGCTGCAAGCCACCCGCGAGTTGACGGCACAGCGCCACGATCTCGCCGTGATTATTTTGACCGCCTACCACGACGACGAACAGATGCTGCACGCCGTCCGCGCCGGCGCCTATGCCTATTTTCCAAAGGACGTCGCGCCGTCAGAATTGGTCGAAGCGATCCAGCAAGTGAGTCAGGGCAATTACGTCGTCAATGATGAAGTCCTCGCCAAGCCACAGGTCGCGAATTGGCTGCTCTCGCAATTCGAATCGATGGCTATTAACAGTGACGAGGGTCCTGAGGAAACCTTCCGCGCGCTCAGCACGCGCGAGATGGAAATCTTGAGACACATTACGCGCGGGCTTTCAAATAAGGAAATCGCAAAAGCTTTGGGCATCAGCCGCCAGACCGTCAAAAATCATATGACCTCGATTTTGCGAAAGCTCGCGGTGAACGACCGCACGCAAGCCGCCGTGTACGCGCTGCGCCGCGGCTGGATTCGTTTGGAAGATACGCGTTGACAGGACCGAGCAATGAGGACTGAGAACCGTTTCCTCAGCTCGCTTCTTCGCACCGGCTATGCTTCCCACCACCACACTTCAAGAATTGCATGACGCTTCCGCCGAGTTCACTTCTGAGATCGAGCAGCTCAAGTCCGAATTGCGCGAGATCGAAGGCTTGTTGCGGCAGACCACCGGCGAGATCGAGCGATTGTCGCAAAAACAATCCGAAGCCGCCGCGCGTCTGCGGCAGGTCGAAGCGAACTTTGACGCGTTCTCGCGCGAGGATGTCAAACAAGCGTACTCGGCAGAACGCGATTCCCAATTAAAATTGTTGATGATGCGGTCGCAGCTCGAACAGTTCCAGAGCAAGCAGCGTTACCTCGACCGCTATATTCAACAACTGCGACGCGTGGGCGATCTCAGTTTGAAAGCCGCGGACCAATCGCCCGCAGCCAAGCTCAACGGACCTGTTACCACGCAAGCCGCCGCCGATCACGAGTCCGTGGTGCAAACGATTGAGGCGCAGGAATCAGAACGCCAGCGCTTGGCGCAGCAGATGCACGACGGACCCGCACAGTCCTTGACCAACTTGATTCTGCAAGCAGAAATTGTCGCGCGTATGTTCGATGCCGATCCGGAGCGCGCGCGCGCTGAATTGGC
>JBBSHK010000661.1:0-2004 GCA_038253185.1 Anaerolineae bacterium
GGACCGTTGCCCACATGACCTTCGGGCTTGGTCCACCAGTTCTCGGCGTCCTTATCCACTTGGCGCTTGTCCGTCGGGTAGGTGACCCAAGTGTAAGCGATATAGTGCCAAAAACCGATAGGGTTCTTGAAGGTGACGAGCAATTCGCTGTCACTGGTCGCCTTGACACCGTAATTGCCGAACGCCTTGTCGATGTCTTCCGGCTTGGACTTGGCAGGATCAAGGGCGTCCAGTTCCTCCGCGCCTTGAACATCGTACAAAATCGAGGTGTACTGCTTGCCTGCAACGCGCGGGTCAACCTCGCGGCGCAGCGCGTATTCAAAGTCTTTCGCTGTGATCGGTGTACCATCCGATCGCTTGAGACCGTCGCGGATGTGGAAGGTCATCGACTTGCCGTCGGGCGCGAGGGTGTACTTGTCCGCGCTGCCGGGTCCGATGTTGCCCTTTTCATCAATCGCGAGCAGACCCTCGTAGGTCAACTTGAGCACTTCGATCTCGATACCGTACGAGGACTTTTGCGGATCGATGACATCCGGGTAAGTGCTGCGTCCGATTCTGAACACTTTTACGCCGGATGCTGCCGCGGTGGTCGGAGCCGTCGTGGCTGCGGTTGTCGCCTTTGGCGCCGTTGTGGCTGCGGTCGTTGCCGCACCGCCCGGAGCGGTCGTCGCGGCAGTTGTTGCCGCACCACCAGGGGCGGTCGTCGCTTGACCTGCGGGCGCTGCGCCACCGCAGCCGACTGCGATCAGGGCAAACAGTGTCGCCACAATCGCAAACATAATAAACTTCTTCATTATCTTCTCCTCCTGCAATTTACCTACAGTTTACTGAATGGGAATGGGATCGATCATTGTGACTTTGCTGCTACCACCTCCTCTCAGAGATGAAAAAGCTGACTTGAGCAAAATGGGGAAGTACTGAAAATATTAACATATTCGGCAAGTCAAGTCAAGAAAATTGCCTTAAAGCCGCGCGTATTTCGGTCATATGACCGATAGCTGATTCACTCGACCAATTAACCTTTGTGGCAGCGCTAAGCTGCTTCGAAGAGAGATGACACTAGTACTCCGAAATCCGGCAGCACCTCATCGCCAACAATTCTTCGCCGCTGATTCGCTCAGTCGTTTTGGCTCGAACAGTTTGAATTGTCATTACGCGTCAATCCCGCGTACTTCCAAACTCATCGTTCTACTAAACCACGTGACACGCAACGAAATGTTGATTGCCGACATCGCGCCATTCGGGTTCGACTTGTTTGCAAATTGGAATCGCGAGTGGGCAGCGCGTATGGAAGCGGCAACCGCTCGGCGGTTTCACCGGCGAGGGCACATCGCCGACCAAAATGATTCGCTCGCGTTTTTCTTCGATGACCGGGTCGGGAATCGGCACGGCGGAGAGCAGCGCCCGGGTGTACGGGTGCAGCGGATTTTCGTACAACGCTTTGCGGTCGGTAAGTTCCATAATCTTGCCGAGGTACATCACGGCGATGCGATCGGAAATATGCCGCACCACTGAGAGGTCGTGAGCGATGAACAGATAGGTCAGATTAAATTTTTCCTGCAGCTCTTCGAGCAGGTTGATGACCTGCGCCTGAATCGAAACGTCAAGCGCGCTGATCGGCTCGTCGCAAACGATAAAGTCCGGGTTCACCGCGAGCGCGCGCGCGATGCCAATGCGCTGCCGCTGACCTCCGGAGAATTCGTGTGGGTAGCGATTGATAAAGTACGGGTTCAATCCCACGACCGAGAGCAATTCTTGCACGCGTTCCTTTTTCGCTTTGCCTTTCGCGATGTTATGAACTTCGAGCGGCTCGCCGACGATATCGCCGACGGTCATACGCGGATTCAACGAGGCGTACGGGTCCTGGAAAATCATCTGCATATCCGCGCGCATCTTGCGCAGGTCCTCAGCCGAAAGTTTGGCGAGGTCTTTGCCGCGGAACAGCACTTCGCCTTCGGTCGGTTTGTAGAGTTGCAGGATGGTGCGACCGGTGGTCGATTTGCC
>JBBSHK010000662.1:0-1989 GCA_038253185.1 Anaerolineae bacterium
ACGAACCACACGCGCGCGTGTCCGTCCACGGCAGCATCGAGCGGCGCGGCATACAGTCCGAGCGCCTGCTGGGTCGGCAGCGCAAGCGTGTCGCTGCCCGCGCCGCGTGGGTCTGCCACAAATGCTTCCGCCCGCTCGCGAGCATAATAGTGCATCGGAAAAAATGAGAGTTTATTGTCGTGTACGACTATACCGCCCTCTGCCGCCAGTGCGTCGAGATACGCTTGCGCCTTCGAGAATGGCGGTCGCGGAAATTCAGAATATGGGTAATAAAAAAACAGCGACGCGCCAACCAGCGCAACCAGACCGATTCCGAGCGAACGCGTGACGCGCCCCGGCAAGCGCGTCAATGCCCACGCCACCGCGATCACGAGCATCAGGAACGAAGGCATCAAGGCGCGCGGAATGTAGAGCGGTCGCCATTGCGAAATGACAAAGAGCAACACCAGCGGCAACAACGCGAGCACGAACACAAATTGCGCCGAGGGAATGCGGCGCGCTTGACGCAGGAACTGAACTGTCAGCACGGTCGCGAGCAGCACCACTGCGAACAGCGCGAAGGGCAGCAGCGCGCCGGGCAAACGCGCGTTGTCAAAGCCCACCGTAAAGGTCAGCAGCGTTTGTATCAAAGAGATCATGTCGGGTCGCGTCACCCAGTACGCTTGCTCGATCTTGCTCAACTGGCTCGGCACGAGCAGCAGCCACGGCGACCACAGCACGACGATGGCAACTCCCGCCCGCGCGACGCTTTTGAACAAGACGAAATCGCGTGTGGCGAAGGTCCGCGCCAGCACCCACAAGCCGAGCGCGGCGAAATTAGAAACGCCGAGATTGTGTGAATAGACCGTCGCCGCGCCGGCGAACACCAGCAGCCACCACCAACGCGGTTGGCGCGTGCGCTCGTACTGAACAAACGCGAGCAGCGCGAGCGCGCTAAAAAATCCGAGCTGTGCGTACATCCGCGCCTCTTGCGAATAGGCGATGTGCCATGGCGCGAGCGCGAGCATCAGCGCCACCGCGCGCGCCACGCGCGTCTCAAAGAGCACGCGCGCCAAACGATACATCACCGCGAGCGTGGCGGCGCCAAACGCGACCGATAAAAAGCGCACGGCGAAAGCCGATTCCCCCACCCCCTTCATCCAGAAATGCAGCAGCGAATAAAAGAACAGCGGATGAACGTCAGCTGCCGCGCCATTGATCGGCGTAACGGTCCCGTACCACATCGCGGCAAAAGATTTTTCCGCGTACAGGACCGCGAACGCTTCGTCGTACCAGATCGGTCGTCCGTTCAGATTGATCAGCCGCAGCGCGAACGCGAGCAGCAGTGTTGCGAAAAAAAATACGCGTGTACGACTCACTGGCTCGCGCTCCCGAGCGGCAGAATTTCGTACAGCGCGTAGGCGTCGGAATCGGCATTCACGACCGAGCCATCACTCGCCAACTCGAAAGCGGCACGCCCGTACACTTGACGAAAATTTTGCGATAACAATGTTTGGAGCGCGAGTGCGTCCTCGCGCGACACCGGATCGTATTGGGTCGTGAGATAATAATTCAGCCCGGCGCGATTCAGCAGAATG
The DNA here is from genome assembly GCA_038253185.1 of Anaerolineae bacterium. GTDB lineage: Bacteria > Chloroflexota > Anaerolineae > UBA4142 > SHND01 > JBBSHK01. The sequence continues at coordinate 1,578 of JBBSHK010000662.1, forward strand.
TGGGTATAACCCTCGGCCCGCAGCGCGGCGATAATGGACGCGGCATCGCGGTAGCGAAATCGCAAGTCGCCGAAATGATCAAGCAACGCATCGGGCGCGAGTTGCGCCGCGCCGCGCGCGTAAAAACTGCGCGGCTCCCACAAGAACAAAACTTTGTCAGTCGGCTTGAGACTCGCGAGCGATTGCATCGCGGGATAATACCCGGCAGGAGCGAGTCGGCGTGTGAGGTACATATCGCGCGATTCGTAACCGGCGAGGAACGGGAAGGGATTCAATTCAAACAGATCGAGCGTCTGCGCGAGCAACGTCAAGCCCAGCACCAACGCAGTGACGAGTCGCGCAAAACGCGCGAGCGAAAATTGCGGCAGGTCGAATTCCTGCAAGGCGTCGAGTCCGACCGCCGCCGCCAGCG
>JBBSHK010000663.1:0-1982 GCA_038253185.1 Anaerolineae bacterium
AAGCGTTCGCCGTGTGCTCGAAACTTGGGAGGATTATAACATAGCCTTCCCGAAATTTGAAATCGGCTTTGTTGATCTTGGCAACTCTGCCATTCACCGTCCTGGCACGTTCGTCATTCTCTAAATCTTTGTCGCAAAAATTTCAACACCACGCGGTCAACGAAGGGTCCCTCTTGCAAGCGCTCCTCTAAATTTTCTACGCCGCCAAATTCGCGGAAGGCTTTTTTCGACTGCTCGTCCCATTCACCGGTGACCTTGACCGCGTAGCCGCGCCGCGCCATCATCTGTTGCAATTCGCGCGCGAGCGGTTCATCAATCGCGAGCAGATCGTCGGGCTTGCTCTTTTCGAGATACATCCGGTGCAGTTCGAGCAGTCGCTTCAATTCCTCAATCGGTCGCGGATGATCGTCCACGCGCAGGTCGATGTAGCGATCGTTGAATCCGGCGTACCCACCGCCCGCGCGTACCACCAGCAGCGCCGCCGATTCTTGCCCGCGTTTATCGCCCCCCGCCGCCTGTCCTGCCGCGAGCGCCGCCACCAAGCGGTCCGCCAGCTCGCCGCGCGCCGCTTCAAAAGTTTCCGCGAGCGCGTCGACCACTGGCGCGCCGGCGAGAATATTTCCTTGCGCGGCGTAATTCGTGCCAATGTGTCCGCCCGCCCAACTGAAACAGCCCGCGCCGGTGTAGGTGAACGCACGCCCCTGCGCGTCGACGATGCCGAACTGTCGCTGCGCCGCGTTCTCATCGCCCGCGACCAGAGCCGCGCCGACCTGCTCCGGCGTCAATCCTTGTCGCAACATTTCGAGTCCGAGCGGACCGTAGCGCGTGTTCGCCCACGACTGCGTTGCGATCGCGCCCACGCCCGTGATTGCCCACGGCACGACGGAGCCGACCGCGAGAAATTTCGATTCGACCGCGATGCCGAGATCGTCGTTCGTGGGATCAAACGCGACGAGGGAAAAAGTCATATGAATTGCGGAATGCGGAATGCGGATTGCAGATTGAAAAATTCAGATTGCAGATTGAAAGAACTCGACTCGCTCGTATTCGTTGACTCGATTTATTGTATAACAAAATTGTCTGGTTGCGCGCGTGATCTCGCCAGCGGATAAATCCGACGGCACGCGAAAAATTGAAACCCGCAGAGCGGGTTTGCAGGTAGCGCAGCCGTCCAATTTATTGGATGGTGGTGGTTGACGGGCGCGGCGCGGCGTGAGTATAATCGGATTTATCCGCAATCACGCGCGTATTTTCTCTGAGAACCCCTAACAAAACGCGGGCGGATTTGAGGTTGCCCTTGGTTTTCAGCACGGCCAGCGAGAAACCCGTTTCAGCGGGTTCATTTTGTTAGGTGTTCTAACTGTGAGGGCATATGTCCCGCTCCAAAAAATCGCATCCTTCAAAAGCACAAGGTTCGCTCTCCGGCATCGCGCCGCCAGGTATGAAAGCGGCAAAGAAAGCCGGCGCGGAGGAAATTTTTCCGAAGGTATCACCTGAAATTTCTTTCATCGAGCCGCCCGCGCCCGATGAAGCCGAAATCCCCGAACAGAAGGAACACTTTCAACTGCCGGTGCGCTTTGGCGCGGTGCCGGTGGATGAAGCGCCGCTCGGTTGGGAAGTCGAGACGCGCCCGCATGAAGTCAAGGTCACGAAATTTCAGCACGCCTATCCCACGATCCGCTTGCCGTTCCAAGAAGTGCAGCGCGTCGAGTTTGGGCATAATGAAAATTTTTTGGCGGAAAATGAACGCGACCCGAAACTGCGCGAGTTGTTTCCCACGGGCGCGAATCGGCTTTTCTTTGGCGACAATCTGCACGTGATGCGCCAACTGCCGAGCAACAGCATTGACTTGATTTACATTGACCCGCCGTTTTTCTCAGGGCGCAACTATAACGTGATCTTTGGCGACAAGAATGAAGTGCGCTCGTTCTCGGATATTTGGGAAGGCGGGATGCCGGGCTATCTCGTCTGGCTGAACGCGC
>JBBSHK010000664.1:0-1980 GCA_038253185.1 Anaerolineae bacterium
GAGCGAGCGGTCTTGTCGCAATAAGCGATTCCTGGGTGATACCGGCTCTTACTGGCAAACCGCAAAAAGTCGGTATCGTGTGTCACGATAATTCGCTCTTCGCGTCGGATGAATTCAAGCTGAACAGAATCGCTCACCCCTCGCAGTCCCGCTTCGCCGCTTGTTGTGACATCAATGCCATGTCGGCGTAAGGCACGGGCAATATCAGGATCAACATTCTCGTCCAAGTGGAAACGAATGCGCTCAGCCATCGCTGAGGGCTTTCAATTTCTGTTGCAAGCGCGAAGGATTTTTTCTCCGAAAAGCTTCGGCAAACGCGGCGTCCTCTTCGATGCTACGGTCAATTTCAGACCTGTGGTCGTAGTAGTACGCCATTGCGGTGTGAACGGCTGCCAAAGCCAATTCGTACTTACCCGCAATTTCTTCTAGCGATTGGCCCAGGCGCAAATGCATAAGAACGATATCAGCTACTGTGATACGGGTCCCTAATATCCGCGGCTGACCTCCGCGAATCTCTGGATCAATTTCAATATGTTGTTCTATAGTCGCTGCCATCGCTTTTGCTCCAGTCTCAATCCAGATGCTCAACCAAATTCAACTACAGCACACCCTCTTCTGTCTCGCGAATCAATTGGTCCACCACTGCTTTCAAATCGCCGGTGCGGTGATAGATCGCGAGTTGGCGATCGGCGCTGGTGCCTTCGTCCAGGATTCGGTACGCGTACTCGATTTCTTTGCGGCTGCCGAGTTCATCCATCACATCGCCGATGAACCACTCGATCATCTCACGAATGAGCTCGCGCGCGGGCAGCTCTTGCTGTTTGCCAAAGTCAATCAATTTCCCGTCGAGTCCGTAACGCACCGCGCGCCATTTATTCTCATCCACCAGCGCGGCGGGATACATCCGAAAGGTCATATTATCGCGGCGCAATTTCCAGAGCTTGAAGACGAGCGCCTGAAAAATCGCGGCGATGCACACTGCTTCGTCCACGCGTGTGCACACATCGCAGATGCGAAATTCGAGCGTCGGATATTTGGGATTCGGGCGCGCATCCCACCAAATTTTCGACGCATCAGGAATACAATGCGTGCGCACCAGCGTCTCGACAAATTGGCGGTAGGTGGCGTGGGACTCGAACGTTTGCGCGAAACCGGTGCGCGGAAAATTTCGAAAGATGATACTGCGGTATGATTTAAGTCCGGTCTCGCGACCCATCCAAAAAGGCGAGCTGGTCGAGAGGCACAGGACGTGCGGCAAAAAGTAGCGCACGACATTCATCGCGTCGATCAAGAACTCGGGGTCTTCGATGCCAATGTGAACGTGCGTGCCGAAAATGAGCAACTGCTGCGCGAGCAATTGCATATCTTGCTTGACGCCGGCGTAACGCTCGAACGGCGTGATCTCTTGCTCGACCCACAATGAAAAAGGGTGAGTGCCCGCCGCGGCGATTTTCAATCCATTGCGCGCCGCAAGCTCCATCACGCCGCGCCGCAATCGCACGAGTTCCACGCGCGCTTCGGCAGGCGTCTGGCAAACGGCGGTACCGACTTCGACAATGGACTGATGCAGTTCCGCCTTGATCTGCTCGCGCAAAGTCATCTTGCCCGCTTCGAGCATCTCGGTGATGTAGGATCGCAATTCTCGCGTCACGGGATCAACGATCTGATATTCTTCTTCGACGCCGACATTGAAGGAGGGTTGGATTGGCATAGTTGTTAGTCGCTCGTCATTAGTCGTTGGTCGTTAGTCATTAGCCGCGAGTGATCCGCTCATTGCTCACGCAAGGTGCAAGTTATTTTTCAGTTCAGACTGTCATTTCGAGGAGCGCAGTTCGCGCCGAGTGGCACATCCCAAGTGGTGGCTAGATCCCCTTGGCCCGCCGCACTACGGCGGGAACGCCAAGGCGGGCTAGCGGGATGCGTGCGATGTAAACATCGCAGCCATCTAGGGACTGTGCCATCTTGGGAAAATCTCGATTA
>JBBSHK010000665.1:0-1976 GCA_038253185.1 Anaerolineae bacterium
ATAACGACTCGCACGAGAGCGGAGTGTACCGTTGTGTCTGCTGCGGCAACGAGTTGTTTAGCTCGGACACCAAATTTGAGTCGGGTACCGGCTGGCCCAGTTTTTGGCAGCCGATCAATTCGGAAAACGTCGGCGAGACCGTCGACAATAGTTTCTTTATGCGACGCGTCGAGGTGCACTGCAATCGCTGCGGCGCACATCTCGGGCATGTGTTTGACGACGGTCCCGCGCCGACTCATCAGCGCTACTGCATCAACTCGGTCGCGCTCGATCTCGAGAAAAAGTAACGCGCCGGTGAGTGAAACGAATTCGACACTCGCGTTGTTTTTTTACATTCCATTCTGTCGCACCATTTGCACCTACTGCGACTTTAATGTCTACGCGCATCTGGGACGGCTGTTCGATGTTTATGTTGACGCCTTGACGCGCGAGGTCCAAACGATCGCTCGCGAAATTCCTCCACCGCGCCGCGCGCACAGTCTGGCACTCGGCGGCGGGACCCCCTCGGTACTCCCAACGGCACTCCTCGCCAAAATTTTAGAATCAGCGCACGCGCATTTCGAAATTATAGATGGAGCGGAAATTTCGCTCGAGGCGAATCCCGGCACGCTCGACGCCGACAAGCTGCGCGGGTTGCGGCAACTCGGCATCAATCGCCTGAGTTTGGGCGTACAAACTTTCGACGACGCGCGATTGCGCGCGTTCAACCGCGATCACAATGCGGCGGAAAGCCGCGAGGCGTTTGGGCTGGCGCGGCGCGCGGGATTCGACAATATCAATCTTGATTTGCTCTTTGGTCTGCCCGACCAATCGCTCTCCGATTGGGAAGAGACACTCGAGCGCGCGCTCGCGTGGCAGCCCGAACATCTTTCGCTGTACGGTCTGCAGGTGGAAGAAGGCACCGCGCTCGCGCGGCAGATTGCGCGCGGGCGCGTCAATGAACTCGACACCGATCTCGCGGCGGAGATGTTTACTCTCGCCGATGAAAAACTCGGCGCGGCGGGATTCCTGCATTACGAGATTTCCAATTACGCGCGCCCCGGTTTCCGCTCGCGCCATAATTCCACGTACTGGCGCAATGAGCCGTATCTCGGTTTCGGCGCGGGCGCGCACTCGTATCTGAACGGCACGCGCTACGAAAATGTGCGCGCGCCGGCTGAATACATTACGCGGAGCACGCGGGGTGAATCGGTCATCGCCGCGCGCGAAGAAATTTCGCGTGAGACCGAGATTGCGGAAACGCTGATGCTGGGACTGCGGCTCGCGGAAGGAATCTCCTATTCCAGTTTCGAGGCGCGCTTGGGGCTGGACGTGCGCGCGATTTTTGGCGACACGCTCGAGGAGCTGCAAACGTGGGGATTGATCCAGAGCAATTCGGAGCGAATGTGGCTGACCCTGCGCGGACGATTGCTCTCGAATCAAGTCTTGTGGAGATTTTTTCCGGATGAGGAACGGTTGAAAGTTGAAAGGTAAAGGTTCGAGGAAAAACAAAAGCCAAGTTCATTTGAGACTTGGCTTTCTAATTACAACTCGTTTCAAAAACCCGATTCCGCGCGGGAGAACAAGTCAGAATGAGAAGGCGCCGCGCAACTTCCATCAAGAAATTTCATTTTTGAAATGAGTTGTAGTGTGGGTCATCGGCACGCCACTTTATTTCACCCGCTCAACCGCGCTATGCGCGAGTTCACTAAGGCGGAGTACCGCCGGATTGTCCAGACCTGTTTCATCAAGGGCGAGCAGCGCGCGGTCGAGGTACTTTTGCGCTTCGGCTTCAGCCGCTGAGCGCGCGCCGGTTTGATCGAGCAAATCCAGCACACGCGAAATTTCTGCGGATGCAAGCTCGCCCCCTCCAAAATAATTTTCCAATTGATTCTCCGCGGTGCGTTGCCTCGCGATCAAGACCGGCAGCGATTTTTTTTTCGCGAGCAGATCGCTCGCGGCGGACTTGCCCGTGATTTCGGGGTCGCCCCAGATGC
>JBBSHK010000666.1:0-1973 GCA_038253185.1 Anaerolineae bacterium
ATCGATCGAGAGATGCCCATCGAGCAATCGCGCGCGTTCGCGCATATTGACGAGACCAAGACTGCCGCGTTCGTCATAACGTTCACTGATTGCGCTTACGTCAAAGCCGGGTCCTTCGTCCTGCACCGTCGCGACCAGACTTCCGTTTTGCTGCGCGAGATTGACGTGAATCGGCGCGCCGCCCGAATGTTTGCGCGCGTTATTCACCGCTTCCTCGACGATGGCGAAAACGGAACCGGCGGTATTCGCATCCAGCTCTGTGCCAAAGTTACCCGCGTTCAAATCGAGCGGCACGCCCTCCGTTTCGTGCAAGCGTTGCCCCCACAATTTAATAGTCGCAGAAAGTCCTTGCGTCTCAAGCGTCAGCGGGCGCAGCGTAAAGAGCAGCTCGCGGAGTTCTTTGCCAACGCGCACCGTGTTCTCGCGCGCCAACTCAACTTCGTGCCGCGCCTTCTCCGGATCCTTGTCCAGCAGCAGCATGATATAGTCCAGACGCATCGCCAGTGACGCCATCGACTGTGTTGGACCGTCGTGTAAATCACGCGCGAGCTTGGCGCGGGCGCTCACTTCCGCGTCGATGATGTGATCGCGCTCGAGGCGCAAGCTCTGGTACAAGCGCGCATTCTGGAACGCGACCGCGGCTTGATTCGTAAAGGCTCGCATCAGTTGCAAATGCTGCTCCAGTGGAACGCGCGGCGCGGGCGTGGCGAGCACCACGACACCATACAAGTCCAGCCCGGCTTGCAGTGGCAGCGCCACACCGGCGCGACAGCGACGCATCGTGGCAAGCTCGCGCAACTCGGGATCGGTCGCCACATTCGTAAACGTGATCGCTTCGCCCGACTCTAGCGTCTGTGCCATAATTCCGCTCTTGCCCGGCACGCGTCGCGGCGTGTCGCCCCGGTCGAGATGCCGCCATGCCACGACGCGCAGATTTTTTTCGGGATCGTTATCCTCGAACAGAAACACGACGCCGACGGGCACACCATCTTCTTTGCGCGCTTGCGGCATTCCGGTCGTGCCCGCTTCGAGCATGGCGTCGAGCACGCGGCTGTAACTCAAAGTGGAACTGAGCGCGTCGGTCGTCTCGTAAAAAAGTTTCGCGCCAGCCATGCCGCGCCGCAATTGCTCTAGCTCTACCGCGCTGTCGCCCACCGCGGCTTCGCGCTCGCGCTGCGCCAGATAGCCGATGAGAATCACCGCACCGAACAGAGCGAACACGGGCAAGCCCGCGGAGAAAAAGTTGCTGTCCGTTTCTGGCACAGGCGGCAAGAGCGCGTGAATGGGCGTGGGCAAAACCGGGGACAGCGCGCGCAAGCCGTACGGAAAAGCGAGCGCAGCCGCGATTGCCAACCCCGCCCAGGGACCGAATCGCAGCGCCGCGACCAATGTTGGAAAAAGTCCGAATAGGAAAAGCAGTGAGCTACTTGCCGGGGCGAGATACGGCAGCGCGCCAAAAAAAATTGTGTCGCCCACCAGTCCCCACAACGGGAGTCGCGCGGGCAGCCGCGAACCGCGCGTGACAAAAAAGACCAGCAAATTGAAAACGAACAGCAGCCCCAGCCACCCGAGCACAAGCTCACTCGGATACAGCGAGCCGGTACTGAACGCGATGATAACGTAGGCGACGAGCGCCAGCACCCAGCGCACTCGCACGAGCGCGCCGTCAACTTGACGCGGGGCGCGTGCGGAAAGATTATGAGGTGAGGGCAGGGCGGTCATACGATGAGCCGTACTTTTACCTGAAATATCAAAAAACCGCGGTCTAAACTATGACCACGGCTTCTAATGCTAAACCCACAAACGGAAATTAGCAATAGTGATTGTGACTGGTGACCGTTCAGTGCTTGGTGAAATTGGATAGAATGGGCAATCTTCCTTTTGGAGTGCCCGATGCATATTTCTGTCCGCTTGCCCAAGATCGATCCCAATTCGATCCAACCACCGACTCACTGTCCCTTGGAAAATCCAAA
>JBBSHK010000667.1:0-1971 GCA_038253185.1 Anaerolineae bacterium
ACTTCAAGATGGCGACGCCGACGGCGATGGGCACCAGCAGAAAGGCAAGGTTCTGAACGACCTGCGCCCACGTGCCCAAGACCGCGCCCGCCAGTGGCAAAGTCACAATTGCGATCGCGACCGTATAAGTGAACCACTTGAGCTGCTGTCGCTCGTCGGCGCGCGCGCGGCGAAAGCGGATGATCAGCGAGACCAGCGCGGCAAAGAGACTGACCAGGACTAACCCAAACGCGAGTGGATTGAGAATCGGCTCGACAATACTCTTGGCATCAATTAGACCGAAGGGGTTAGGAAATGCGAGCGGCGGTTCTCCACTCCCGACAAACAATTCCGACGCGAGCGCAGCAGACAGAAGCAGTGCGGCAACGCCGAGCAGACCCACCCACGCGACGATGCGCCAGCGACGCGAGAGCAGCTCACCCGTCGGATAGAGCAAGATGCCGAAGAGCAACGCGGCGAACGGCGGCGTCCACATCCATTGCGCGAACCAGGCGGCAAATATCGCGCCGGGCAGCGCGCCGGGTTGCGTGACTAACCCATAGCCCGAATAACCTGAGAATACATCTTCCACGACTTGAATGAGCGCCACCCCTAATAAGATCCAACCAATTGGATTGCGCGAACGACGCGCGGCGATCAACGCGCCGACGGCTCCGCCGATGATGGCACTAAAGATATAAACCAAATCTCCATATAGATTTTCAACCGGTTCTCTGTCCGGTCCCCCTTGATTCAAAAGTAAAAAGATGATGGCAATACCGCCGAGGAGCGCCATCAGCGCGAGCAGCAGCCACGGCAATATCGAAATGGCGCGACGATTCACCGCGGGCTTGGGGGTGTTTCGTTTCATCACTTGTACTCGCTGTCCCTTGCTTATTATAACAAAAGAAAAACGCGAAACGCGAATTCCGCTCGATGAGGATCACGTTTCACGTCTTCTATTTCTGGGATCGCGTGGGCACCTACCACGCCAGCAGTCTTTACAAATCAATCATCGCTTTTGCCAAGCTGCTTCAAGTGCCCACCCTCGCGCCCATAACGCACCGCAATAATTTCTGCCATAATCGAGAGCGCCATCTCTTCCGGCGAACGCGCGCCAATGTCGAGACCGACCGGACCGAAAACTGTTTGCAAAAATTCTTCCGACACACCTTGCTCGCGCAATTGCTCCATATGCTGGCGGCGCGTTTCACGCGAACCCATCGCGCCGATGTAGCGCGGCGGCAGCGTCGCTAAGGTTTTCAGCGCGGGCAAATCGAATTTCGGATCGTGCGTGAGAATAACAACGTAGGTCGAATGGTCAACGTTCAACTTGAGAAGAGCTTCGTCGGGCCATTCGACGATCAGTTGATCGACATCGGGGAATCGTTCGCGTGTAGCGAAACGACCGCGCCCATCAACCACCGTCACGCGAAAGCCCAATAGTTTCGCGAATTGGATGAGGGGAATCGCGGTATGCACCGCGCCGATGATGACGAGATGCGGCGGCGGCGCAAAGACTTCGATATAGACATTGGTGTCGCCGTAAACGCGCGTGGTCGAAATTTCCTCGCGCATCAGTTCGCGCGCGTCGGCAATAATTTCCGATACGAGTTCCGGCGGTTCCACTTCACCTTCGTGCGCGCCGTCGGGATAAATCAGGATCTTGTTTCCCACCGCGCCATTGCCGGAAAGTACCGTTGCCGAGGCGAATAATTTTTCGGCGGCAATATTCCGTTCAATCGCTTCGAGCCAGTTGATCACATCAGTCCACAGTAGCCCGTCAACAGTCGATAGTCAATTCATTTGAGGATTACTTTTGACTGTTGACCGTTGACTATTCGACTCGTTCAATAAATACTTTGATCGTGCCGCCGCACGAGAGACCGACGTCCCACGCCACTTCATCGGCGATACCAAATTGAACTAGCGTCGGTTGTCCGCTCTTGATAACCTGATGCGCTTGATCAATCACCGCGCCCTCGACGCAGC
>JBBSHK010000668.1:0-1963 GCA_038253185.1 Anaerolineae bacterium
CAAAAGCACTGATCGAGCGCCAGGCGCGCGCAAAGGTTTCAGCGGTCAGGTCTTCCGCGTCCTGCGGAATACGCACGCGCAAAAAGATATAGCGATAGACGAGCCGCGCGTACAGCTCATAGAGTTCGCGAAAAGCGGACTCGTCGCCTTTTTGGATTTTTTCGACCAAGCCGCGTTCGAGGACGAGCGTGGGCGCAGTGGCATCCGTCGGGGGTGATGTTGCCATTCAGTACTGTTTCGAGAAATGACCGGTGTTAATCGATGTTCGACTGGTCGCGCGTTTCTGCAGAATGGTACGCGTAAGGGACGTACCCGCTTGAACAGCAGCCAGCACTTTTCATCAATCGTTAAAAAGGTCAGAGACGTTAAATTAAACTGTCGATGAGGAGGAATAAAATAAATTTGGGAGTGACAGTTTCATAACACTGCGGGGCTATTATACTCGCACAGTCCGATTTCTGCACATTGGCGTTATGGGGAATGTTGGCTGGTGTGGGGCAACCTATAATTTCAATTGAACAGGCGGGTGATTCACCCGCCTGTTCAATTTTGCTGTTAACTTTTTGAGAACGGAGTGCGCGCTCGTCTTAAGGTTCGACTAGTTCATCGTCGCTGCTATGAGGAGCGGTTCCTCCGAACGCCTCGATTTCCGTGACGCGAATGCGATTGGCTTGGGTCGAGTTGCCGCTGGTGCAGTCGCTATTATTGGTGGGGTCATTGTCCTGATCGCCCTGATATGCGGGACCGCCCTGACACTGATTCGTATCCGCGACCAATCGCAGATAGCTCGCCTGAACGGGCGAGGGCAGCGTAAACGTGCGCATAATCAGGTCCGGTGCGACGGGTCGCGGGGCGACTCCGGGGAAGGCATTGTTCGGGCTGGTAAAGACGGTGGTGAAATTCGTTCCGTCATTGGACACTTGCAGATGAAACTTGCGCAGCGCGGTGAAGCGGTTCTGGTTGCTGGTCTCTGTTCCGGTGGCGGGGCGCAGCATCGCGGAAACGTTCACCGTGGTGATGCTGTGCGAGCCACCTGCCAGATCTATCGTCACTGATTGAGGTCCGCTCAATTGCCCGACGCCGCTCCAGTTTGTGTTCTCGGTGTCGTCGATGGCATTTTCAGGCGCATTCCAGGGATCAGTCGTAAATGTACTTGAAGCCGTCGCGGTTGCGCCTTTGCTCTTAGACGCCCAGTTGGTGCGCATCGAGACGACGAGCGTGCTTGCGCCTGCCGCGAGCGTCTTGGTAAAACGAAGCAAGCCGAATCCGGGTGCTTGTGCGACAAAGCTGTAGGTGCCGGGCACGAATTTGGCAGTGCTCGAGAGTGAGGTGGTAGTATCCGTGTCCGCGATGGGCATCGCGCGCGCCTCGTATCTGCCCACAAAGATCTTGCCCGTGATGCTGCGATTGCCCTCGTCGGAGGCGACGATATGGAACTCTACGGTCGCATTCGCTTCCGAGGGTGATTCAAAGCTGGGAATCGCGTTGCTGTCCGCGTTCGTATTGCTGAAAGCGGTCTTGCCCATACCGCGTCGCGCGAACACGCGCCAGAGGTCTTTTTGGTTCGCGCCACCAAAGCGCATCTGATCGGCGGCGAGCAATGCGTCGCGCGCATCGAGCATGCTCGCATTCGCAGGCATCAGCAGCCACGCATCGTAGACGAGCTGTATCCAGCGGCGATTGCCCGGACAGACATTAGCGGTGCGCTTGCCGTCCGCGCAACTCTTTTGCAAGTTCGCGTCCGAGGCGGGAAAAGTCGAATTGTACTTGTTCACCAGCGCCTGGCGCAGATCATAGTTCATGCCATTCCAGATCTCACCGTCGGCGTGAACTTCGGGACCGGGAGTGTCAAATCCCAGATCGCTGTAGTTCAAGGGATTTTTGTTGAGTGCGTAATCGCGGATACCGGCTTCCTTGTTATTCGTGACGTACGGACCTTCCGCCCAATCATTCTCGCCGCCCA
>JBBSHK010000669.1:0-1960 GCA_038253185.1 Anaerolineae bacterium
AAAACGCAAGTCCAGTTGGACTTGCGTTTTTTTGCGATATCGAATTCCAAGAAGTCTCTTGCATCGCGCGGTTGCAAATTTCTGCCGCCGCGCTAGAATCAAGTTGAATGTTCGCCCTCTTTCGCAAAGCGTACCGCGATGTCACCCAACGTCGTCTGCGTTCCCTTCTGACTCTTGCCGGAATTATCATTGGCGTCGCCGGCGTGGTCGCTATCGTCTCCACCAGTGAAAACCTCGCGCGGGCGCAAGCCGCCGCCTACGCCAACGCCTCGCAAGCGGATATTTCATTTTGGGTGTGGGATGCGCCCGCGTCGACCGAACGCGCGCTCGCAGGTCTGGATGGAATCCGCGCGGCGGAATTGCGCACCGATTTGTTTACGCGCTGTCACGCTGTGAGGGATTCGACCGCACAAAATCCAGATACGTCGCGCGATGTTTTCCTGCACGGGTTCGAAGATTTCCCCAATGCCCGCATCGATCAGATTTTTTTAAAGCAAGGGCGATGGCCGCGCGAAGGTGAATTTGTCGCGGAGCAATCCGCGCTCGAGGTCGCGCCGCTGCACCTCGGCGACACGCTGACTTGTCGCGGGCGCGCGGGCAATTCCGAACGCCGCTTGCAATTGGTTGGCATCGTGCAGACGCCCAATTATCCCTCCGCCGCGCTGCTCGACTATCTCACTTTTTTCGCCGCGACTTCGGAGGTGAAGCAGTTGCTCGGCACGCCAGGCTCGAATGCGCTGCTGCTCAAAATCAATGACCGCATTCCCGCGCGAGATACCGCCAACGCGGTCGTACAATTGCTCAACCGCCGTGGTATCCCACACGGCGCTGCGTTGGTTCGCGATCCGCAAAATTTTTCAGGCAAGCGCGAGTTGGACGCGCTGCTGCTGCTGCTCTCGGCATTCTCCGCGGTCGGACTCGTCACCAGCGGCTTTCTCGTCGCCAATACGCTTGCGGCAATTGTGGCGGAACAGGTCGGCGAAATTGGTACACTCAAAGCGTTGGGCGGCACGCGCGGGCAGGTGCTGACGATTTATCTCTTTGCCGCGTTCCTGTACGGAATAATTGGAACAGCTCTCGGCATCGCGCTGGGCGCGGTGGTGAGTTGGCGATTGCTCGCGTACATCGGCGCGCTGCTGAATCTCACAACCGGCTTTGAAGTGTCGCCATTCGGGATCGGGCTGGGCGCTATCGTCGGAGTCGGTGTGACCTTGATCGCGGGCGCGCTGCCTTCACTCTCCGCCACATTTATTCCAGTCAAGCGCGCGCTCGATTCGTACGGCATTACCTCGACCTACGGCGCGGGGCGAATTGATCGCGCCCTACTGCGCCTCATCGCTCTGCCGCCGCTCGCCGCGATGTCTCTGCGCAATCTGGCGCGCCGCACCAGCCGCACCTTGGTCACCCTCTTTGTCATCGCGGTCGCGATTGCGGTCGCGTTGGCGGCGCAAAGTGTCAGCGTTTCGGTCGATCGCGCAATTGATAATTTATTCCAGACGTACCGCGCGGACGCGTGGGTGTGGTTCGGCGAAAATGTGAGCACCGCGTTCGAGGCGAATCTGCGCGCGCTGCCGGGAGTCGTGCAGAGCGAAGCGTGGTCGTTGGGGGACGCGTGGGTGACGACGGAGGGAAAAACGGATAATCAGATTGGGAGCGCCGCACGGGCACGATTGTGGGGATTGCCCGCGAACACAACGCTATATCAGCCGACACTGGCGCAGGGGCGCTGGTATCGCGCGGAGGAGAATGATGCGCTAGTGATTTCGAGCGATCTTGCGCTCGCGCAAAACTTGCGCGTGGGTGATGCGATTCGCATCGACACGGGTGCTGATGGTTCGACTTCGCTCACCACAAGCCCGCGCGAGTTCAAGATCGTCGGCATCGCGGTGGACAATTCGGTTTTTCTCGGCAGTCAGGTCGCGGGCAAAGTGTTTTTGCGCGAAGACCTCGTGGCGCAAAT
>JBBSHK010000670.1:0-1957 GCA_038253185.1 Anaerolineae bacterium
GGTCGGCGCCTCGCCGTGGCTCATTGCCGCGAGCGCCGCGCTGCTCGCGCTCTGGCTGGTTGGGTTGTTTGATTATTATCCGTGGCTGCTCGCGTCGGGGCGCATCTGGCAGTGGAGCGCGTGGGGGCTGTGCTCGGCGGCGTTCCAGTCGTTGAATTCAATTAAGCGTAATGTTTGAAATGCGCGCGAGTTTTTTCAGAAACGCGAGTCAGCTCAAGCACGGCGCCGAGTTGGCGGCACGCGTCGAGCACAAGTCGTGGTCGATTTGCTCTCGAAATATTCCACACTATAATGAAATCGATCCGACCGTTTTCAGAGTTGGCGTCGAGCAAATGAGTACGACGTACTGATACCTCGCGCGCAATCGGTATCCGACGGCTGCGAAACCTCATAACATAGCCGTTTTCATTTCGTCAACTCATCTCAAAAACAGGAGAGGCTAAAGTCGAGTAGGTATTGGTCGTTTGTCATTTCGAGCGAAGTCGTAGCTTGCCTTGGCGCCTTACGACGCCTTAGTGAGTCAAGCCAAGGTTACCTTTAGGTGCGTGAAATCTAGATTCACAATCGAGATTTCTCGGCGCTGCGCTCCTCGAAATGACACGTTCATCTACTCGAATTTAGCCTCTCCTCAAAAATAAAATTCCTTGACGGAAAGTGCGCTGCGGTTTGTGATTTGACACGTTCTCCCGAACTGAATCGGGTTTTTGAGCTGAGTTGGTTATAGTTTTGACTCGCGCTAGAGTCATTCTGCTGCGTGCTTGACCGCGCTGGATTTTTTAGGGGGACGGAGGAGTGACTTGATCCTTATTTTTGCCCTTTTGCTCTATGCGCTAATTCTGGCGATCTTGTTCTTATACGGCGTCAATTTTCTATATCTGGCGTACATCACCTGGCGAAAGAATGGACCGGACCCCAAGCCCGTCACGCTGACTGAACTCCCCTTCGTCACCGTTGAGCTTCCGATCTACAACGAGCTGTACGTGGCGGAACGCTTGATCGACACGGTGGCGCGCTTGGATTGGCCGCTCGATCTATTTGAAATCCACGTGCTCGACGATTCCACCGATGAGACGCGCGAGATTGTGGCGAAGGCGGTAGAGCGGCTGCGCGCGCAAGGCGTGAATATTACGCACCGTCATCGCGCCGTTCGCAGCGGGTTCAAAGCGGGCGCGCTCGCGGCGGGACTCGTCGCGACGCGCGGCGAATATCTGGCGTACTTTGACGCCGACTTTGTGCCCCCGCGCGATTTTTTGCGAAATACCATTCCCTATTTTGCGGACCCACAGATCGCTTTTGTGCAAACGCGCTGGGGTCACCTGAATCGAGATTATTCACTGCTTACCTTTTTGCAATCGCTCGCCATCGACGCGCATTTTATCGTGGAACAATTTGCGCGCAGTCGCGCTGGTTATTGGTTCAACTTTAACGGCACCGCCGGCGTGTGGCGTCGTGCCGCGCTGCAAGACGCGGGCGGATGGAAAGCCGACACTCTCACCGAAGACCTGGACGTTTCGTATCGCGCTTTTCTCAAAGGTTGGCGCGCGCTGTACTTGCGCGAGGTCGTCACCCCGGCAGAACTGCCGATAACGTTCGGCGCGTTTCGGCGGCAGCAGCATCGCTGGGCAAAAGGGAGTCTCGAGTGCGCGATCAAATTACTGCCGCAAGTGTGGCGCGCGCCAATCGCGCTCTCGCGCAAGGTCGAAGCGACTTTCCATCTCACGGGCTATTCCATTCATATCTTTATGTTCGCGCTGATGCTGGTTTATCCCGCGGTCATTTATTTTTCAAATGAATTTCCGGAACTGCTGGCGCTGTACGGCATCGGTTCCTTGTTTAACCTTTCGGCGTTGGCGCCTACGCTGTATTTTACGCTGGCGCAAAAACAAATCGGCAAAATGTGGTGGCGACGGATTCCGGCGATTCTTTTTATTATGGCGTTGGGCGCCGGCATGATGAC
>JBBSHK010000671.1:0-1956 GCA_038253185.1 Anaerolineae bacterium
CCGCGCGCAGTTGTTGCAAGCGGTGATGATTGGCATAGGCACGGCGATTGTGATGGCGCTCTTCGGCACCCAATTCGTGCTTGTATCGAGTTTGTTCGCTGCACTCTTTATGTTGATCCCTTTTGTGGGACCGCTGCTCGCGCTCGTGCCGCCGATCATCGTCACGCTTATTGCTCAGCCACATGCATTGCCGTTAGCGATCGGAATTCTTCTCATTTACCAGCTGATCATCGCGAATGTCATCATGCCGAAACTTTTGAGCGAGGCGCTGGGGCTGCATCCATTGGTGATCATTGCGTCCCTTCTGATCGGCATCAAGGTTGGCGGTTTCTGGGGCGCGTTTTTCGGTGTGCCGGTAGCCGGAGTGATTGCGACGATGGGCTTGTTCTTTTATCGGCGCTGGGCGCGCCATCATGACCTGCTGAACGATGCGTCGGATCCCGAAATCGCTTCCGCGAGCCTCCCAGCCGCGCCCAATCCTACCACCTCTCCCCCTGCGCGCGATCTGGAAAAACGGAGCGCTTGAACTATACGACCCGACGAGGGTCGTTTTTATTTTGTTTGACAGCATCCCGGTTTGGGTTATAATGATAGTGCCCCCTCCCCCCAGGGAGGGGGGTGAAGCAAAGAGCGCTTTGAAAATTGGCGCGGAGGCGAAAATGGCGGATTCCGAAAAAACACAATTGCTCAACCGGGCGCGCTCGATTCAAGGGCATATGGGCGCGGTCGTGCGGATGCTCGAAGAGGACGCATACTGCGTGGACGTTATCAAGCAAACGCAAGCCGTGCAGAAAGCCATTGACAAACTGAACGCGCTGATTCTGGAAAAGCATTTGCACGCGTGCGTTACGACGGCGATTCGCTCGAGCAAGCCGAAAGAGCGCGAGCGCGTGATCACCGAGTTATTGGATGTATTTGAAACAGCGAACAAACTGTGAACGATGACGGAGGACAGTAGCTCAACGCATTTTCTGTTCGTGGTTCGTCCTCCATCGCCGGTCTGATTATTTAACCTATGTCTAGCAAACAAATTACCCTGCCGATTCAGGGAATGTACTGTGCGAGCTGTGTGCGTCACGTCGAAACGGGTCTGAACAAGACGCCCGGCGTCGAGAGCGCTACCGTGAATCTGGCGACTGAGCGCGCCACGGTGAAATTTGATCCGCAGCGCGCAACCGTTCCCGATATGGTTGAGCACGTGCGCGATACGGGCTATGAGGTCATTACTGACAAGGTGGGACTCGAATTGCGTGAGCTCGCTGATCCCGCACGTGTGGAGCACGAACTAAGACAAGTAACTGGCGTTCTCGCCGCGACGGTTCTGCAGAACAAAGCAATGGTCGAACTTGTGCCTGGTCTCACCACGATCAATGACCTGCGCGCCGCGCTCGAGTCCGCGGGCGCGCAGATGGTCGAGGAGCACGAAGGCGACGCGATTTCCGAGCCGGCGGATCGGGAGCAGTTAGCGCGGCAGCGTGAGCTCGGGCGCGAGCGCCTCAACCTGCTGCTCGGCATCGCGTTGACGGTCCCGCTCTTTGGATTGGCGATGGCGCGCGATCTGTTCCACGGCATTCTGGCGCGGCACGATATTCTGCCGCTGTTTTTCGAGTCGCAATACTTTGACTGGTTGCTGCTGGCGCTCGCCACGCCGGTACAATTTTATGTGGGTCGCGCTTACCATCGCGGCGCGCTCAACGCCATTCGACATCTCGCGCCGAATATGGACCTTTTGATTTCAATCGGCACGAATGCCGCGTTCTGGTACAGCGTGATGCTGTTGCTGGCGCGAGTGCGCGGGATTTATTTAGGCGAGCACGTGTACTTTGAAACCGCGGCGGTGATCATCACCTTGATCAAAGTCGGGAAATATCTGGAAGCGCGCGCCAAGAGTCAGACCAGCGGCGCGATAAAAAAGTTGATGGGACTCACGCCCAAGACCGCGCGCGTCGTACGCGA
>JBBSHK010000672.1:0-1950 GCA_038253185.1 Anaerolineae bacterium
ACGCACACCGGTGGTTGGGCGGGCGATTATTTTGACGACGCAGGTTGGGGCGACGACGCGCTAGCGCAAATTGTCGAACGACTCGGCAATCTCCCACAACTCACACCACTCGGCGAAATTTTTTCGTACAACAACGCGGGCTTTTATATCGCGGGTCGCGTGATCGAAGTCCTCACCGGCAAATCGTACGAGAACGCGACGAAGGAACTCGTACTCACACCGCTCGGCATGACGCACTCCTTTTTCTCACCTGCCGAAGTGATGACCCACCGTTTTGTCGTCGGACATTTCGCGCTCAGTTATGAATCCCCGCGCATCGCGCGACCGTGGCACCTCGCACGCGCGGCAAATCCGGTCGGCGGATTGGTTTCAACCGTACAGGATTTGATCCAGTACGCTCGTTTTCAAATGGGCGACGGCACTGCGCCTGATGGCACGCGCCTCCTTTCAAATGACGCGCTGCGCCTGATGCAATCACCGCACGCGCCGGCAGACATCGGGCGGCAGGTGGGACTCGCGTGGTTCATCAAAAATATTGGCGGCGCAACGCTCATCACCCACGGGGGCGCGACCAAAGGACAATTGGCGTACCTCGGATTTGTGCCCGCGCGCAATTTCGCGCTGGCGATTCTGACCAATGCCGACCGCGGCGGCGAATTGAATACCGAGGTGAGCAATTGGGCGCTGGAGAATTATCTCGGCGCGAAACAGCTTGCGCCCAAACATTTACCGATGTCCCAAGCTCAACTCACGCTGTATATTGGGAAATATTCAGGCGCGCTGGCGACGGATGATGTTGAATTGAGCTTGCAAGATGATGCTTTGATTCTGCAAGCAACTCCGAAAGGTGGATTCCCCACGCCCGATGTTCCACCCGAGCCCGCGCCGCCGCCGGTGCGCGTCGCCTTTTACAGCCCGGACGAATTCGTCATTCTCGATGAGCCAATGCAAGATGTGCGCGGCGAATTCTTGCGCGGTACGGAGGGTGAGATCAATTGGCTGCGCCTCGGCGGGCGCATTCTGCGGAGGCAAGTTGAAAGTTAAAAGTTAGAAGGTTGGATGGAGCGTAGCTAACTTTGTACCTTCAACCTTCAACCTCCAACTCACGATGGACGAGCGCACGCGCTGGAATGAAAAATATCGCGCGGGAGAAGGACCGACTCGACCCAATGCGCGTTTGCAAAAATATGTGCATCTACTCAAACGCGGGCGCGCGCCCGGCAGGGCACTCGACCTCGCGGGTGGAATCGGGCAGAACGCGCAGATACTCGCGCAAGCGGGCTGGGATGTAATTCTCGTCGATATTTCTGACCAAGCACTCGCACGCGCCCCTTCCAAAATTCCGCGTGTGCAAGCCGACGCGCTCGCGCTGCCCTTTGCCCCAAACACCTTCGATACAATTATCGTCACGTATTTTTTCGAACCGCGTATTGATTTCGCATCGCTGCTCGCGCCCGGCGGCACGCTCTTTTTCGAAACGTACACGATTGCCGACGCGCGCTGTCGCCCGGAATTTAATCCGGCGCATCGTTTCGATCCCACACAACTCGATTCACTCTTCAAAGGCTTGGAAATTCTCTTGTTCGAGCAAACCGATGACGGCTCACGCGTGTTCGGGACGGTGATCGCGCGGAAACAGGATTGATCCGCGGAACGGACGAGTACACACGAACGTTATCGCCTCCGCGCGACCCCACAACTTTTGCATTGCTTGTTCTCAGTTCCCTCCTCAAGTAAAATCTTTCGCATGAACCCTCTCACACTATCTCTCTCGACCGCCAGCGATCTTTTGCGCGCGCGCGAAATCTCCGCGCTGGAGCTGACCGATTTTTTCCTCGCGCGCATTGAGCAACTCAATCCCACGCTGAATAGTTTCATCACCGTGACGGGAGACCAAGCGCGTGACGATGCGCGCAACGCCGATGAAAATTTTTCGCGCGAGGTAGATCG
>JBBSHK010000673.1:0-1945 GCA_038253185.1 Anaerolineae bacterium
TGCTATGCCCAGAAACAAAAGAGCGGAACGTCTCGAAAGGCAACGCCGTACACAATCGCGCAGCCGCACCAAATGGATCGCGCTTGGCGTCGGATCATTGATTGCGCTCGGGATCATATTTTTTATTTGGCAATCTACGGCGACGAGCAACGTCGCGCTCGGTGAAACCACGGCTATCGGTTCGCAGGTGAGCAACCATCCAACTGAAACGGACATCGCCGGATTGCAATTGGCAGAGGCAGGCAAAGCCGGCGAGCCCGTGCTCGTGTGGTTTCACGCCGATTGGTGTCAAATCTGTCAGACACTCAAACGACAGGGCACTGTGACCGCGCTGCAAAAGCAGTACGAGGGTAAAGCAAAAATTATTATGGTGAATGTGGATACCGGCGAAGCACGTCCCTATGTCGGCAAATATAACGTGCGCGGCACGCCGACCTTCGTGCTCTTTGATCAACATGGTCGCGTCGTAAATAACTTTAGCGGCTGGCCCGGTTCTCCAGCCGTCGCGCGCTATTTCGATCAAGTGTTAGCGCAACAGTGATCTAAATGGGCATCCCGCTTTTCTATTCGCAAAAATAAAGGCAAGCGCGAATTCGAGGTTGTCGAAATGAGTTTTCAGTCGGCGCGAACGGCGCCCCCTTCGCGTTCGTTTGCGCGAACGCCATCTCGCTAGAGTCACGCGTGTGCTGTGCATACAACACCTCGTCTTGAGGTCGTCGTCAGCAGTCGCTGCGAGCAGTGCGGCGAAGCCGTTGGCATTGCCGAGACCATTGCCCGCGAATTTCCACAGGTCCGCGTGGAGGTTATCAATCTGGGGGCGCCGAATGCGGTCAAGCCCGACGTGGTGTTTGCTGTGCCGACCTATTTGTTGAATGGACGCATTGTCTCCCTCGGCAATCCATCGTTACAAGAGATGCGAGATCATATCACAAATATTGGAGCCAATTCGCCCGCCGCGTCATTTTTGAAAGACGCTTGACCCTTCGCCGCCCGGTTGCAAATGCAAGATGAGCAGAGCGATTGATTTCGGAATGCAGGCTCACTCTCCGTCTCTCACCATCGTATCAGCCCACGCCATCCCGGCGCTGACCACCGAACAAATGCGCGCGGTGGATCGCGCGATGATGCAAGATTTTGAAATCTCGCTCACGCGCATGATGGAGAACGCGGGGCGAAATTTTGCCGAACTCGCCCGAATGAAACTCGGCGGTCGCGTCGAGCAAAAAGCAATCGTGGCGCTCGCCGGCCGCGGCAACAATGGCGGCGGCGGCATGGTCGCGGCGCGCCATCTCGCGAATTGGGGCGCGTATGTCACACTCATCCTGACAGGCAAGTCCACGGCTGAAAAAAGTGTCGCGTATGAACAATTGGAAATTTTAGAACGGATGGGTATCGGCATCTTTCCAGTCCAGGCGCTCGGCAGCATGTTGGAACATGCCGACCTGATTCTTGACGCCTTGATCGGCTATGGACTGAACGGCACGCCGCGCGGCGAGACCGCGAATTTGATTCGTTCTGCGAATCAGAGCGGCAAGCCAATCCTCGCTCTTGATACGCCTTCTGGATTGGACACCAGCACTGGAAAATTTTTTGACCCGTGCATCCGCGCACAAGCCACGCTAACAATGGCATTACCCAAAACAGGTCTGCTCACGGCGAGCGCGCGGGCGGTTGTTGGCGAATTGTATCTCGCGGACATCAGCGTCCCGCGCGCGGTGTATGCACGAATGGGCATCGAAGTACCGAACCTATTTGCCGAATCGAGTCTCGTGCGACTCACTTGATCGTTGGTCTTGCCATGTTTTTGAAATCAGTTTTACTTTTGCTCCTTGCACTGTTCAGCTTGATCGCCTGTGCGCCGTCCGATTCCGTATCGAGAACGGAACCCGCCACGCCCCCACCGACACTCGCCACATCAGCGATTGCTCCCACTGCTCCGATCCAA
>JBBSHK010000674.1:0-1944 GCA_038253185.1 Anaerolineae bacterium
CCAATCTCTAATTTCCAAACGCTAACTTCCAACCCCCGACCTCCAACTTCTAAACTATGCCTAAGTCATCCGTTGCCGTTGTTGGAGCCGGAATTTTTGGCGTGACTGCCGCGCTCGAATTGCAGCAGCGCGGACACGCGGTCACGCTGCTCGATCCCGGTCCCTTGCCGCATCCCCTCGCCGCCTCGACCGACATCAGCAAAGTGGTGCGAATGGAGTACGGCGCGGACGAAGATTATATGGCGCTGACCGAACGCGCGCTGGACGGTTGGCGCGCGTGGAATCAGGATTTCGGCGTCGAATTATTTCACGAAATCGGCGTACTCTTTTTGCGACAGCGAAAACTCAAGCGCGGCGATTTTGAATACGAAAGTTTGCGCCTGTTGAAAAAGCGCGGGCACCAGCCGCAGCGATTAAACCTCGCGACAATTCGCGAGCGCTTTCCCGCGTGGAATGCAGAACAGTACGTCGATGGCTTTTTCGATCCTGAAGGCGGTTATGTGGAAAGTGGGCGCGTGGTCGCGCGACTTTTGGAAAAAGCGCGCGCGCACGGAGTTGAATTGCGCGAGGGCAGCGCGTTCTCACAATTGGACGAAGGCGACGGGAGGGTGAATGGCGTGATCACGTTGGACGGTGAACGCGTCGCCGCCGATCAGGTCGTCGTCGCGGTGGGCGCGTGGACGCCACACGTCCTGCCATTCACGCGCGATTTTTTTCGTTCCGTAGGTCAGCCGGTGTTCCATCTTAAACCGCGCAACGCGGAACTGTTTCGCGCCGAACGATTCCCTGTCTTTGGCGCGGACACATCGAGCACGGGCTATTATGGTTTTCCGCTCAATCGTGACGGCATCGTCAAGATCGCCAATCACGGCGTGGGACGCGAGATGCATCCCGAATCGCCCGAGCGCCGCGTGACCTCCGATCAAGAAAAAAACTTGCGCGAATTTCTGGCGAAGACTTTCCCGGCGCTGACAGACGCGCCGCTGGTCTTGACGCGCATCTGTTTATATTGCGATAGTTGGGATGAACATTTGTGGATCGCACCCGACCCGGACCGCGCGGGGTTGGTGCTCGCGGCGGGCGACAGCGGGCACGCCTTCAAATTTGCGCCAGTCCTCGGTGGAATTATTGCGGATGCGGTCGAGGGCAACCCCAATCCGCTGTTGCAAAAATTTCGCTGGCGTCCCGAAGTGAGACCCGCGCGCGGCGAGGAAGAAGCGCGGTTCAGAGCGGAGAGTATCCGGCGGCAAAAGAAAAACGCGCAGGGCAAAGAAATCAATATGTGAAACGCGCCCTGTCCTTATTCCGCCAACAATTTCTGAATCGTCGCTTCGGACCCGTTGTAATCGCCTTCGCCGACGTGGCTGTATCGAATATAGCCTTCTTTGTCGATGATGAACCACGTGGGCCACGCCCACACACTGTAACGATTCCAATTTGCAAAGTCGCCGTCAATGGCGATCGGGTATTCGATTTGGTAATCGCGCACCGCCTGCTTGACATTATTCACATCTTTTTCAAATGACAGCTCGGGCGTATGCACGCCAATGACGACCAGCCCTTGATCGCGATATTTGCTGTACCAATCTTTGACGAACGGCAGCGTGTTCTTGCAGTTGTAGCAAGCAAAGGTCCAAAACTCGACAACCACGACTTTGCCTTGCAGTTGCTCGAGCATGAGCGGACTCGAATTGATCCACGTCGGACTGGAGAGCGACGCGGCGCGCGGGAAGCGGCTCTTGTCAATCTTTGGCGCGGGCTGGGCAGATTTGTTTTTGATCGGGGGAACCTCGATTGGACTCGTGCTTACATTCGTTTGCGCGGAACCAGTTGCGGGGTTTAGTTGTGCCGGTTCGGTCTGTGCGCTGGCGCGCGGCGCGGTCGCATCCGCCGCTTGCGGCGCAGGCTGAGTATTGGCGAGCGTGCTCGGATGGTTCGCCGCGC
>JBBSHK010000675.1:0-1940 GCA_038253185.1 Anaerolineae bacterium
CACAACTTCGGATACATCGAATACTTTGTAAATCCCGGGATCGTATTGATCTCGTTCACCAGCACGCGCCCATCCTTACCTTCAATAAAAAAATCCACGCGCGCCATTCCGCTGCAATCAGTCGCTTTGAACGCGCCTACCGCGAGTTCTTGCACCGTGCGCGTCTGCTCGGACGTGAGATTCGCGGGCACAATCAATTCGGTACCCGAGGCTTCGTCGTACTTGGCGGCATAATCATAAAATTCGTGCTTGGGAATTATTTCGCCCGGCAATGACGCGAGTGGCTGATCGTTGCCCAGCACACTGCATTCAATCTCGCGCCCTTTGACCGCGCGCTCGACGATCAATTTGCGATCGTACTGCGCGGCTTCGGTGAGCGCCTGCGTCAATTCGTCCCAATTGCGCGCCTTGTTGATGCCCACGCTCGATCCGAGATTCACCGGTTTCACAAAGCACGGATAACCCAACGACTTTTCGAGGCGGCGAATCGTCTCTTCTGGAAATTTTTCCCATTCGTGCCGCATCACGATTTGATACTCGACAGTCGGCAAGCCCGCCGCTTGAAAAATAGATTTCATCAACGCCTTGTCCATCCCGACCGCGCTCGCTGCCACACCTGCGCCGACGTACGGAATATCCGCGAGTTCGAGCAAACCCTGAATCGTTCCGTCCTCGCCATACGGACCGTGAATCAAGGGAAACACTACATCGACATTTGAATTGAGCGGACCTTCCGCCGTCATCGCGGTCACATTGCGCGCGACCAATTCTTTCGCGTTCGGGTCCGCGCCATTGTTCGTCGGAATATTTGCCGCGCGCAGGAGGGGCGACTTGGTCGCGCTCACGAGTTGCCTCAGCGGATTACCGCCCGTCAGCCAGCGTCCTTCCTTGGTGACGCCGATCAAGACCGTGTCGTATTTTTCGGGGTCGAGCGCGCCCGCGACCGACAGCGCCGATGCGAGCGATACTTCGTGCTCACCCGACTTGCCCCCAAAAATTAATCCGACTCGCTTTTTTCTATTCATCAATTCCACTCGCCGACCAACTGAATCTCCAATTCGAGCTCGACATCAAATTCTCTTTTTACTTTTTCGCGAACGAGTTCGACCAACCGAATTACATCCGCCGTAGTCCCGCCGCCGTGATTGACGAAAAAATTGGCGTGGACGCGCGACACTTCAATTTGACCCACGCGGCTGCCTTTCAATCCCGCTCCCTCAATCAAGCGTCCCGCGAAATCGCCCTCGGGATTTTTGAACATCGAGCCGACGCTCGGATCGGTCGGCTGAGTGCGGCGGCGATGTTCGGTGTATCGACTCATACGCGCGATGCAATTCGCCGGATCATCGCGCGAGAGTTGCAACTCCGCGCGCAGGACGATATTGCCGCGCTCACGTTTCAGCACGCTGTTGCGATATTCGTACTCGAGCCGCGCTTTGTCCCACCACTCGATCGCGCCATCCGCCCCAAAAATTTCCGCGCGCACCAAACTATCCGCGATAGACGAATGATGCGCGCCCGCGTTTCCGACCACCGCCGCGCCGATGGTCGACGGGACACCAATCGCCCATTCCAATCCGCTCCAGCCCTGCCGCGCCAACCGGTTCGCCAACCCCGGCAGCGACGCGCCGCTTTCCGCCATCACGATCAATTGGTCACCCACTGCGCGCGTTTGAAATTCATCCGCGTGATTTTCGATCACCAGCCCGCGCACGCCTGCATCCGCGACGAGAATATTTGAACCATTGCCCAAAATAAAAATTGGTAAGCCGAGCGCGCGGGCGCGTTTCGAAAATTCGATCAGTTCCTCGCGCGTCTCTGCGCGCATCAAGAAATCCGCCGCCCCGCCAATCCGAAAGGTCGTGTTGCGCGCGAGTAGTTCATTTTCGAGCAAGCTCCGCGGAAACGCCGCGCGCAATTCCGCTGCGATCAATGCGAGG
>JBBSHK010000676.1:0-1932 GCA_038253185.1 Anaerolineae bacterium
CAGCGTTCGAGCATATAGGCGCCGCTCGTCCAGATCGTTCCCGGCTCCGCCCAGGTCAGCCCCTCGTCCGCGATCGGTTCTTTCGGTTGAACTCGTCCCAACCACGTCGCGGCGAGCGTGGGGAATGCGCTCATCGGGCGCGTCAATAAAAACTGGACGGTGTATGGGTCTTTGGCTTTCACGCCAATCGCCTGCGCCAATTTTTCCAAGTCCTGCGGCGACGTGCGCGGGTCGGCTTTGTTCAGAGCGCCCGCATTGCGAATCAATGGCGCGAACAACGGTGCGAAACTCGACGCGGTGCGCGGGTCAAACAATCGCTGCGCGCTGTACACCACATCGTTCGCGTCAATCCCGCGCTTCTTGTCCGACCTGCTCGTCGTGGGCGTGTATTGCACCCAGCTCGCATCCTGACGCAGACGAAATTCCCAGACGAGTCCATCGGAGGAGACGAGCCATTCGCGCGCCAGCGCGGGTTGCGGCGAGCCGTCCGAGTCATTCAAATCGACCAGATTCAAAAAGAGCAAGCGCGCGACTTGAATGGTCGGAGGATCCGTCGCGAGCGCCGGGTCAATCGTCGCGGGTTCAAATCCAAAGTTGAGAAAAATTTCAGGACCTGTTACGGTCGAATTGCCGCGGCAGTTAATCAGGAGGAGCGAGAAGAGCGCGATGGAAAAAAAACGGAGACGTACAGACACGCGAGGATTATAGCATAAGGACACAGGAGGATGGACGCAGGACAATGGATGGAGGAGACCAAACAATTAAATACTACGCCGTCCGCGCTGGTGGTATAATTTTTGGCGCCGGATGACGAATGTTGGTGAAGAGTTGGGGCGCGTCCGTCATCTGTCCGACATCTCCAGTCAGCTATCGATGATGCATATCCAAATCAACCACTCGACACTCGAACTGGTGCAAGGTGACATCACACAGCAAGACACCGACGCGATTGTGAACGCGGCGAATACGTCGCTGCTCGGCGGCGGCGGCGTGGACGGCGCGATTCATCGCGCGGCGGGAGCGGAATTGCTCGCCGAATGTCGCACGCTCGGCGGCTGCACAGCCGGTGACGCAAAAATCACGCGCGGTTACCATCTGAAATCCAAGCACGTCATTCACGCGGTCGGTCCCGTTTATCGCGACGGCAAACACGGTGAAGCAGAATTGCTCGCGTCTGCGTATCGTCGTTCGCTCGAGCTCGCGGTGGAGCATCAGCTTAAAGCACCTAACAAAATGAAGTTGCAATCACGGAACCCTCGCCCACTCTGCTGAATTTGGTAAGTCGTAGTTAGTTCGCTCGCGTTTTGTTAGGTGCTTTTAAGAGCATTGCGTTTCCCGCGATCTCGACCGGCGTCTATGGTTATCCGCTCGACGAGGCGGCGCGTGTGGCGATCCAAACAATCATCACATTTTTGCGCGAGCACCACGCGCCCGAACTCGTGCGCCTTGTACTGTTTGACGCACGCGCGTTTGAAATTCACCGGCGCGTACTGCAAGAACTTGGCGCGGCATAAGGTATTCGCCGCAACGTTATTAAAGGAAATGAAACAACATTCTGACCGGAGCGCGCTATGTTAGAGCCACAGGACGCTTCGCCCGGCTCTCGTACCAAGTTGCTCGTGTTCGCGGCATTCGGTCTGGTGCTCGGAATTTTGCTCGTCGCCATCGGACTGTTCGCGCTGCGTTCCATGACGGCTGAACCGACGCCGAGCGTTGCCGAAAGATTGCGCGGCACGCCGACCCGCGCGCGCGCAACTCAAACCTCTGCGCCAACGGAGACACCGACCGACACTCCCACCATCGGCGCGCCAGTGCTGCCCACGAGCGCCTCGATCCCAACCATCACACCCGAAGCGCGTGCGACCGATATGCCAACGCTCCCACCGCCGAGCAACACGCCGGTTGCAACGGCTCAACCGGTGAGCACGATTC
>JBBSHK010000677.1:0-1932 GCA_038253185.1 Anaerolineae bacterium
GATGATCACCGCGCTTTTCTCTTCTGCATGAATGTTGATGTCAATATTCATTCCTTGCGTTTCCTTTCGTGGATCGGTTTATCCGCTCCGCTTCGCTCTAGCGCGGTCGCAGCCCCTTGACCGATCTCCACGCCTTATGGCTGCGCTCGTACTCAATTTCTTCCTCACACCACACGCAATGTCCGCGCTCGACCAGAAATTCCACTCGCCCCAGACTCACTCCGCAGCGGGGACAGTGCTCTGGTTCTTGTGCTTCCAACTGCGATGTCGCGACAGTCCCTGAGTCGTCGAGAACATGTTGCCGCAATCGTCGCAGAGGAATACGTCTTTTGGGTCGCTATCACCCCGCGCGCTTTTTCCATTGCGATGCTTGAACGAAAGATGTTTGCGCCGAATCGCTAAGCGATTCGGCGCCGGCGTTGTGGCATTATCCGCCGCGTGCTCGTTCAACGCGCGCCGCAGTTGTCCTTGCAGTTCCGTTGGATCGTGCAGCGCGGCGCGGGCTTCGTCGGCGCTGAGCGCGAGCACGAACGTGATGTTGGTTTTGGTCGTGATGTCCATTGTGGTCTTTGGTCTCCTGAGTTTGTGTTGGTTCCAATTCTTCCAGCGATCGCTCGGCGTCTTTGCCGAGCTCCACCAAGAGCGCGCGGTCGTTGCGCGCCATTGCGTCCATTTCGAGATGAAAGCGAAGCTCGTTGATCGCGTGCTGTATCGTGAACGTCGCGTGGACGAGCAACAGCGTCGTCGGGTACTCGCGAGCGAGGTCGGGAAAATCCGTCCCCGCGAGGGGATTGCCGGGAACGAAGCGCCGCTCGACGCTTGGCTGTCCGCGCGCGGGCTTCACCGTTTCGCCTTTCGCTTTGCGGGTTTTTTCGCCCGCGCCTTGTCCGATGTCTTCGCGCGAGTCGTGGGCGATGCGGCAGTTCGGTGCTCTGCCGCGTACGCGTTGGCATGGTCGGCGGAATCGAACACGCCCTCCTGCGGAGGGTCGAGCACGATCCAGCCGTCCTCCACGATATCGCGCTGGGTCAATTTTGGTTGCGTGTTGCCGGCGAATTTTCCACATTTCCAGCAATTGAACTCGGTGCGATGGACCGGCGGTCGGTCCCACCCCTTCGGCAGTTTCACGCCGAACTGTGCGGCAGCTTCCTCGGCGCTCGAATGAGCGCTTTCAAAATCCACCTCGCGTTCGTTGTCGGCGGCGTGGAAATAAGTTTTCACCGACCCAGCGGCGATGACGTTCAGCGCGATGTGGGCGAATCGCAGTTCGGGTCGCCGCGCGTCGTCTTGCGCGGCTTTGATTTCTTTTTCCAGCCGCACTTCGATCTCGTGCGCCCCCAACGCCGCGCTGTACTGATCGCACAATTCGTCTTCCAGAAATTCGGCAAACGTCGGGTTGGTTTCGGTACGCGCCAACTCGCTCCCGATTGCGCGCGCGGCGCCCTCGAGCAGCCACAGCGCATCGTTGTAGGACCGCCACATCGCACTGCGCGCGTCGCGGCGTGCTGCGGCTTCCGCCCGCTCGCGTTCCATGCGTTTGTGCTTTTGCGCGGCTGTCTCGTCCAGTGGTTTGGCTTGCGCGCGCTCGTTGCGGTCGCGTTCTTTTTTCCATCCCTCATCCAAGAACCCGTCCACCGCTTTCTTATCGGTCGTGACGAGCATCACGGCGCGCGAGCCATAGGCGTCTTTCGCCCACCAGGAGCGACCGTTCGGATTCGCGAGCGGCGCGATCCGCAAGGTGTCGCGAATCTCTGCGCGCGCCGCCAACAGTTTGCGGACCAGATTCTCGCCGCCATACGCGGCGGGGTCGAATGCCGGTGTGACTTTCTCGTCGTTCGCCGCGACCGGTACTTTCTTTGCGGTCGCGACGCGCAGCGCTTCCTGCGCTGCCCATAGGCGAAATTTTTCATCAAAGCACGCGGCGCGCGCACA
>JBBSHK010000678.1:0-1931 GCA_038253185.1 Anaerolineae bacterium
ACCGCGCAGGACGAGGAGCGGCGGCGCGTGGCGTACGATATTCACGATGGACTTGCCCAATTGATCGTCAGCGCGGGAATTCACATCGACAACTTTGTTTCGATGCGAGACGAAGAGGCGGAACGCGCAGAGCCGGAATTGCAAAAGGGCGTGTTGCGTTTGAAAGCCGCGCTCACCGAAGCCCGTCGCGTCGTTTCGGAGCTGCGCCCCTCGACGCTGGACGACTTTGGTTTGGCAAACACGCTGCGGCGTTACGTCGAGCAGTTGGCAGCCGAACAGGGCTGGCAATTTTCGTTTTCAGAAAATCTGGGTGAGTTGCGGCTAGAGCCTACCGTCGAGACCGGCGCCTATCGCATCGTGCAAGAATCGTTAAGCAACGCGCGCAAATATTCCGAAACCGATCGGGTCGCGGTCGAATTAATACAAGATGGCGAACGGCTGATGATCCGGGTGCAAGACTGGGGTAAAGGTTTTGACCTCGAAGAAGCGCGCCAACGGGAAGGACATTTCGGACTGCGCGGGATCGAAGAACGTGCGCGGCTTTTGGGCGGCTGGTGTGAAATCGAGACTATGCCGGCGCAGGGGACAAAGGTACAAGTTGAAATTCCGTTTTATCACGCCACGCTGCCGGGGTAAATTTTTCCTCAAGCGAGATTTTGTTTGATTTTTCAAAACCAAGGAGCAAACATCGATTCATGGCAAACCAAGAAGTAATCAAAGTTCTGTTGGCAGATGATCATCCGATGGTGCGTGAAGGACTGCGGAGCATGTTGACCGCCAAGGGCGTTCAGGTGGTCGGCGAGGCAAGCACCGGGCGTGAGGCGCTCGAAATGGTCATGTCGCTCAAGCCCGATGTTGTATTAATGGATGTCCGTATGCCCGACCTCGACGGTCTCGAAGCGTGCCGCCTGTTGCACCGCACCGATCCCGACCTGCCGGTAATCATTGTGACCACCTACGAAAATCCGGCGTATATGGCAAAGGCAGTGTCCGCCGGCGCGGCAGGCTATATTCTCAAAGGAACCTCGCGCGATGAATTGCTGCACGCGGTGCGCGCCGTCACCGAAGGCGGAATGCTGTGGGACCGCGGTTTGATGCAGCAAGTCGTTCAAAGGACCGTGCAGGATTTTCCTTCGCAGCCCACGCAAGAGGACGATCAACTGGTCGAACCCCTCACCGCGCGTGAACGCGAAATCATCGCGCTCATCGCCCAAGGGATGAACAACCGCGAAATTGGCGAAGCGCTTTCGGTGACAGTCAGCACTGTGAAAACACACATCGAGCACATTCTCGGCAAGTTGCAAGCCACCGACCGTGTCCAAGCGGCGGTGTGGGCGGTTCGCCATGGTTATGTTCAATGAGGTGTTACGCTATCCGTCACTCGGCGGACTCCACCTGACCTTTTGCTTGTCCTTCTTTCAGCCGATTGATAATCGTACACTCTGGCATATACTACCCACAGGCTTGGAGCAGTTATGAAAAAAGGGACGATACTCTTAATGGCTGATCGGGCAATCGAAGCCCAAATTATTGAAAGCTTTCTGGAAGCAGCAGATTACACCGTACGGAATTTTTCGGGGCTGCCAGTTTCTGCGGAATCTCGATCCCGCGCGGCAGTTGACGCGGCGGTGATCGTGTTGGACGCGCCCGAGGCGAACCTCGCGCACACGGTTCATATGGTGCGAAGTCTGGCGCAAATTCCGGACCTGCCCATCGTCGCCGTTCTCTCACATGCGGCCGCTGATTCAATGCGCAACGTTCGTAAGATGCAGCGCCCCATCCGCTTGTTCGACCTGGCAGATGTCGTTGAACAATCGTTAGCCAACAATCAGCATTATTATTTTGAAACAGTGAAAAAAAAATTAATGCCTAGGAGCACGGGCTATTCTCACAACGTTTACAATCACAATCATCAACATGGCTAGGATACG
>JBBSHK010000679.1:0-1921 GCA_038253185.1 Anaerolineae bacterium
TCATTTCGAGCGAAGCGAGAAATCTCACGACTATCCTAAATTACTTTTGCAACGATCCGCAAGCGCATCCTTGCTCAGAGCGTCCGCGTGATCTTGGTGAGACGGCGCGGGTGATCGACGTCGTACCCTTTAGCCGCGGCGAGATGCAGCGCGAACAATTGTCCGGGCACCACCGCGACCAGCGGCGATAACCATTCGGGAATATTGGGCGGCAGTATTAATCCTGTCTCCGCAAGTTGCAAAAATTCTGCGCGATCGGAAATTGCCATCAGGCGCGCGCCTTCACGCTTGAGCTTTTCCGCGAACTCCGTCACGTTCGCGTAGACTTGCCCGCTCGGCGCAATCACCAGCGCGCGAAATGTTTGGTCCACAAGGGCGAAAGGTCCGTGCAAAAAATCGGCGGGCGAATAAGGTTCCGCGCGCACATACGCGAGTTCTTTCAACTTGAGCGACAGCTCGAGCGCGGTGCAATAATTAAAGCCGCGCCCGATGACGCTCCATTCATCCAGCTCCACCATGTCTCCGGCGAGCGCACGCGCCGCGTCTTCAGCTTGCAGCGCGGCGCTCAATTTCTCAGGCAGCGCGAGCAGTTCCTCGACGCGCATTTTCTCTCCACTCCACAGAGCCGCTAGCAGCGCCATCGCGGCGAGGGAACAAGTGTAGGTCTTGGTCGCCGCGATACTTTTTTCTTCGCCCGCATGCAGCAGAATCACTTCGTCCGCCGCGCGGGCGAGCGCCGAACCGTCTCGATTGGTGATTGCCAGCGTCGGTACGCCTTGCCGTTGCGCATGTTGAAGCACCGCGAGAATATCGGTCGATTCGCCGGATTGCGAAATCGCGATCACGAGCGCCCGGCTCATGTCGGGCGGCTCGCCGTAAACGGTATGCAGCGACGGTGCGGCGAGCGCAACCACGCGATGTAGCCGCGCGCCGAAAATGTACTTGGCGTAGGTCGCGGCGCTGTCCGATGACCCGCGCGCCGCGATCAGCACGTAACTAATTTCGCGTCGCCGCAGGTTCTCAACCACGCGCGTGATGTGAGTGCGCTCGCCATCAAAAAAACGCGCGAGCGCGGCGGGCTGTTCCGTAATCTCTCGATGTAGATACGAGTCGTTGGTCATTGGGTATTTGTTATTCGTTCTGGGTGGTTCGTTGTTGGTTGTCGCTCGCGCTTGTGAAGACAACCTCACCCGCGACCATTGTGAGCGCCACGTCAGCGGAGTGCGGGTCAATAATAACCACGTCGGCATCCGCACCCTCGCACAAAGTTCCGCGCGTTGCCAATTGCAACAGCCGCGCGGGGTTGGTCGTCGCCATTCTCAGCGCCTCGCCAAAATCAATTTGGGCGAACGCGCTCATATTCCGCACGGCGCGATTGAGCGTCAGCGTACTTCCCGCGAGCGTACCGTCTGCCAAAGTCGCGCGTCCGCGCTGGACCCGAACGGGCTGACCGAATAGCTTGAACTCACCGTCGTCGAGTCCCGCACCGGCAATCGCGTCGGTGACAAGCACGACCTGGTCAATCGTTTTTGCGCGCACGAGCAATTTCGCTATCGCGGGATGCACATGCTCGCCATCGCAAATCAGCATCGCAGGAACGTCGGACGACAATACCGCGCCCACGCTACCCGGACGGCGATGGTGAATCCCGGACATCGCGTTGAATATATGCGTCACCATCGTAAAGTTCCCCTCGGGCGCGAGCGCCGTGTGCGTGGCTTCAAAAGTCGCGCCGGTGTGACCCAGACTCGCCATAATCTTGCGCTCGCACAGCAGCGACGCGACCGCGTTTGAGTTCGGCAGATCGGGCGCAAGCGTCACCACTCGCAGATAGCCGCGCGCCGCATCGATCCAGCGCGACATCTCGTCCACGTTCGGTTCGCGCAACACCGCGAGCGGAAAAGCGCCGCGCTGTCGTGGA
>JBBSHK010000680.1:0-1904 GCA_038253185.1 Anaerolineae bacterium
ATTGGAGGTTGGAGGTTGGAGATTGTAAACGACCTTGTTTCATTTACAATCTCTAACTTCCAACTTCTAACTTCCAATTCCCAATTCCCGCCTCCTCGGGCAATTTGCCTACAAAACAAACGAGTAGGTGGGGATTTTGCTTCGCCATCTACTCGTTTGTTTCGACTTACTTGCGCAAGCCCAGCTTTGCGACGATTTGACGGTACCGGGTTGCGTCTTTTTTGCTCAGATAACTCAGGTGGCGCCGTCGCTCGCCCACCATTTTCAACAAGCCTCGACGCGAATGATTGTCTTGCTTGTGTGCTTTCAAGTGCTCGACCAACTGATTGATCCGAGTGGTGAGCAGCGCGATTTGAACTTCCGGCGAGCCCGTGTCACTCGAATGAATATGATACTGCCCCATGATGACTGATTTATCAGCCTTCTTGAGCGCCATTCAACTCTCCTCTAGTCCTGATCTGCCCTGGTGAGCTGCCAATCCCCTCTTTGACCAGCCGAGAGGACAGTCATTGTCTCCGAAGCGTGGCGGGGAGTATAGCACAGGTAGGCGTTTGTGGCAAATTGGAGTGGCTTATTGGCGTTCTCTCGCGCAGAAAAGATGTGGTCGAATTTTGCTGTCTCAATCGTTCTGCCTAAAATAAGTTGTCCATTCGAATTGGGGAGGTTTGATGCTCAAACGTCAATTATTTGTCACCTTGGTCCTGATTGCGCTCGCCGCGGCTTGCAGTCGGACGCCGACTGCCACGCCCCCGCCTGCTGCAACGGTCACGCCAATATCGGTGCCGACTATGGACCCAACACCGACGATGACTTCCGCAGCAACGATCGCTTCGCCGAACGGTTATCGTCCGCTGCAAACCGGGGATGTCGTGCAGAGCGCGACCATCGATTACGAGTACGTGCTGCCATCGATTGAACAACCGGTGGTCGATATTGCCTTCGGCAGGCGTTTGCTGCAACTCGTTCGCGTCAAGCCGGAACTTCAGGCAGGGCTTGTTGCTTATATTCAGGAGATACGGAGAGACGTTTCGACCGTGAACGCCTTTGACGAGGCGGACTCGAATCAAACCGAGCCCAAGCCGTTGGCGATTGACAAGACCAAGCCGGTGGAGATCGCCTTTATCCCACTGATCGAGGGACAACAAAAATGGTCGGTGACGGAAAGCGACCAGAATGAAATACGCAACGCCTATCAATTAGTACGTCGTCGCGATGGTGGACTGCGCTTTATCGATGCCTACGACGAGATCGCGCTTCATTCGTTCCTCGACATTCTCGCGCTGCGCGGCGGCGGGGCTGGACTGGTGTTTTCAGCGCGCCTCGCGCAACTCCGCACGATCCTGACTGATCCCACCTATCAGCGCGGCGCGAACGTGATGAGCGAGCATCCACCGGACGCGACGAAATACGACCCGCGCGTGTTCAAGGTGGATGCCACCAAGCAAGGTCTGGAAATGAATGTGGACTGGGCGCTGATCGGTGTGCCCGTGCCCAGTCCGGGCAGAGTCGCGCCCTGACCTTTGGAGATGAAAAGACGAGCACCCACTGCGGAGGGTGCTCGTCTTCTTTTTACGTCCAAGTGGGGAAGTGACGGGGTTGATTACGACTTGCCTTTCATCATCGGGTCCAACGCATCGCGCAAGCCGTCGCCGATAAAGGCAAAGGCGAGCATAATCAGCGCCACACAAACCGCCGGCGCGACCAAGAGCCAGATCTGTTCACTGAGGGCTTGCCGTCCATCGAGCAGCAGCGTACCCCAACTCGTCGGAAACGGCGCGTTCGGATCAGTGGTCGGACGGATGCCGATGCCGAGAAATCCCAAGAACGCTTCGACCAGAATAGAAGCCGGTACGATGAACGCGCCGGCGACAATGATCGGCGCGAGCGCGTTCGGAAAGATGTGC
>JBBSHK010000681.1:0-1892 GCA_038253185.1 Anaerolineae bacterium
CAGCGAAATGCCTTTGAGCACTTCGCCTTTCGCTTCTTTGAGAATTTTCCCTTCTTCGCGCGTCATCGTGCGCGCGATTTCGTCGAGGCGTTTGCGCGCGAGATTCACCGCGCGCCAGAGTACGCGCCCGCGTTCAGGTCCCGGCGTATTTTTCCAAATAGGGAACGCGGCTTGCGCGGCGTCGATCGCGCGCTGCACGTCCGCCGCGGTCGCGGCAGGAAATTCCGCGATCACATCATCCGGATCAGCAGGATTGATATTGCGAATGAGGCGCTCCGATTGGGGATGAAACCATTTGCCATTAATGTATGAACCGGTTTGCATACATACTCCAGAAGAGAGATCAGATTTCAGATGACAGACAACAGAAAAATCTATTCTTTGTGAGCTCAAGTCTGCCGTCCGTTGTCTGATTATATCACCGCGTCGAGTGAAATCAAGCGAGAATGCCTGCAATAATTATCAACCTCTTTTCGGCAGCATTAAAAATTTTGTACTATCGTTGACACTCATCTCCATTACGGTTATAATTTTGCGACCTTCGAGTCAACTGTTGCACTGATCGCGCTCTCCTCATTTCCTATCCGCTTCAAGAGTATGGCTGAATCGAGTCTCGAACGTGCTACCCTCGCCGTGCCCGGGTCAGGTCTTGTCGACGCGGAAGCTGCGGACGTGACAGCGGCGTCGACGCGAGTGCAGTCGTGGCTGCGCCAAATCTTTTCAGTCCTCCTTATCCTGATCTTTCTCGCGCTGCTGTGGGAAGGTGTCAAGCTCATTGGCGGCGACCCGTGGAATTTTTCGCGCGCAGACGGCGACTTGCTAGATTTTCACTTTCAGCCGCCGCTCGATTTTTATGTCGCGCGGGATTTGAATATGCCGCATTTGTGGAGTATCGCCGCGGCGTTCGCGAATCCCGCGCAGCGTAACGGTCCGCCGCTCGTCGGTGTGCTGATCGACGCCGCGCTGTTCACCATGCAAGAAGCGATTGTTGGTTTTATTATCGGCGGACTGTTAGGACTCTTTTTGGGAATCGTCTTTGTGCATTCGGCGCTGCTCGAACGCAGCCTCGTGCCGTACGTGGTCGCTTCGCAAACCGTGCCAATTCTCGCGATCGCGCCGATGGTGGTCGTGTGGCTGAGAGCGGGCTGGTGGTCGGTTGCCATCATCGCGGCGTATCTCACTTTTTTTCCGGTGACGATCAATACATTACGCGGCTTGCGCTCGCCCGACCCGCGCGCAGTAGAGTTAATGCGATCGTACGCGGCGTCGCGCTGGACGACCCTGTGGAAAGTGCGACTGCCCGCCGCCGCGCCGTACATTTTCACCGCGCTGAAAATTTCCGCGACGACCAGTATCGTCGGCGCGATCATTGGCGAATTGCCCTCGGGCGTGCGCGGAGGACTCGGCGGCGCGATTTTGAATTTCAACCAGTTCTATATTTCCGGTCCCTCAAAATTGTGGGCGACGATTGTGATCGCCGCGCTCGTGGGCATTCTATTCTTCATCGTGATCGTCGTGAGTGAAAATATCTTGCTGCGGAATATGAGGAGAAGTGAAACGTGATGCGTGACGACCCCACCCTTCCTCCCCTTGCCAAGGGGAGGTGAGGAGGGGTCATCTGTCACCTACCGCCTGTCACTTTAACCTTATGTCCACGCCTGTTGTTTCGATCAAAAACGTCAGCAAGATTTTTGGCAAAGACGGAGCGAATCAGACCGTCGCGCTGCAAAATATCGACTTCGATATTTTTCCCGGCGAATTTGTTTCGCTGATCGGTCCGTCCGGCTGCGGCAAGTCAACCCTGCTGCGAGTCGTCGGCGATCTCGTTTCTCCCACCAGCGGCACGGTGCTGGTGAACAATAAATCTGCTCATCAGGCGCGGCTCGACCGGG
>JBBSHK010000682.1:0-1879 GCA_038253185.1 Anaerolineae bacterium
GCCCTACCCCGTCTCATTTCGTATTTTGACAAGCTGCCTCTACCCCAGGGGGACGACGAAAAGAGTCGTCGTCTCAGGCTACAAGTTTTACGCAGCCGCGCGTTCGTCCATTTGTTGTACTCGTCGGCGGGTCGGCTCGCTGAGGTCGCCGCGCTCGACCGCAAAGATGTCGCAGACGGTCGCCGCAAAGAAGCAATTGTCACAGGGAAAGGGGACAAAGAGAGATTCATTTTTATCACCATCGAGGCGCGGGCAGCCATCAGCACGTATATCAGCGAGCGCAAAGACACGCATGAGCCGCTTTTTATTTCGCACGGGCGCAAATATGGTGCGAGGCTGAGCCATTTTATGCTCAAGCGCA
This sequence comes from Anaerolineae bacterium, assembly GCA_038253185.1. Classification (GTDB taxonomy): domain Bacteria; phylum Chloroflexota; class Anaerolineae; order UBA4142; family SHND01; genus JBBSHK01. Next base: position 362 of record JBBSHK010000682.1, read on the forward strand.
CAATAAGAGTCGCCGCGAAAAAACTGGGCATGGATGTTTCACCGCACGACTTTCGCCACTTTCGCGCGCGGCAGATGTTGGAGCAAGGCGCGCCGCTGGAAGCCATTCAGGAAATTTTAGGACACAGTGACATTGGTACGACGCGGCGCGTGTACGCGCATTATTCCAAACCCTCGATCCGCGCGATCTTTGAGCGAACGACGCTGACACCCGAGCAAGCCTCCAAGCAGCAGCCTGACGAGTAACTTTAATCGCCGCGCCTCGCGCGTTCCAACCTGCGACTCATCTGTGCTTAATCCCCGCTTCATTCGCTCAGGCTAACCTTGCGCGAAGCTGAAAAAATATTTTCGCGTGAACAATTTTCTGCGCAAATAATTTGCGGGACATTATGTCCCGTGTTACAATGCCCGCGTCCTTATAGTGAATCATTAGAAAGGTTTCCGACAAGATGACCGGTGTTCTCAAGCTAACGACCCTCTTCCTGCTCGCCACGCTGGTGGCGGTATCCGCATATCTGGCTGGATTCGGCGTCAATTATTTTCTCGCGCGCCAAGCACCCGCGCAGAGCGGCGCGACCGCGGTGCCCCCCAAATTCCCCTTGATGTGGGAGGCGTGGCGCTTGCTTAAGGATGAATTTTACGGAGACATTCCTCAAGCGCCCGCGCTGGTGCACGGGATGATTCGCGGTATGTTGCAGTCGCTGGGGGACTCACACACGATCTTGGTCGAAGCGCAACCGGCGGCGCTCGAGCAAAATAATTTGCAAGGCTCGTACGGCGGGATCGGGGCGAAGGTCGAAGTACGGAACGGCGCGATTGTGTTACTGCCCTTCCCCAACGGCCCGGCTGCGCGGCAGGGCGTTCTGGCAAATGACCTACTCATCAAAATTGATGAAAAGGAACTCACCCCCGAGATGACGACGGAGGATGTCGAGGTGCGACTGCGCGGCGACATCGGCAGCAACATTCTACTCACACTGCATCGCGTCGGTGAATCGAAACCGATTGTCGTCACGATCAAGCGCGAAAAGATCGATATTCCGAGCGTCCAATACCGATTGCTGGACAATACCAATTACGCGTACATTCAGGTCACTCTGGAAAGCGGCGATACCGCCAAGCAATTTCAGGATGCGTTGAACAGCTTGAAGAAAAATAATCTCACCGGCGTCGTGTTGGACTTGCGCAATAATCCCGGCGGGATTTTTCCGGACCCGGTGCTCGAAATCGCGGGACAATTCTTGCCCGGAGATTCGCCGGTGGTGCTGGAGCGATACCGCGACGGCAGCGAGAAAACGTACAAGTCGAAAGGCAGCCAGTTGGCAAAAGACTTGGCGCTGGTGATTTTGGTCAATGGTGGGACCGCCAGTGACGCGGAAATTCTCGCGGGCGCCTTGCAAGATAGCGGGCGCGGCGTTTTGATCGGCGAAAAAACATTCGGCAAAGGATCGGTGCAGGCGCTGCACCCCCTGAGCGACAAAGCCGTTCTGCACGTCACCGTGGCGACCTGGTACACGCC
>JBBSHK010000683.1:0-1879 GCA_038253185.1 Anaerolineae bacterium
CCGAAATCGCCGCGCAGCACCGCGCCGAACCAAATACTCGCGTTCTCTTCAATTATCACATCGCCAATTAGCGTCGCATTCGGCGCGATGAACGCGCTCGCGGCGATCTGCGGAGTCTTGTTCCTGAATTGGATCATCATTTCACATTTTCAAAAACCGTATGACAGTTGCGACAATAATATTCGGTCGTGAGTAACTGCGAACCGAACAGCGAAAAAATTTCAACGTCCGCGCTCTCGCAAAAAGGACATTGGATTTCGGATTTCGGATTTCTGATTGTCGGAGCGAAGTGGAGAGGACGCAGATCCCGCGTTGTGTGCGGGACGGGTTGAATTTACGCTTCCGACTTTCTATCATCTGCCGTCTGTTATCTGACATCTGTTGTCTGCTTTCCTACTCTCCGCGTTCTCGGATCGAATTCGCCCCACGGCAAATCGCCGGCATACGACCAACGGCTCGACTGTTCGTGAAACTGTACCAAATCACGCGCGGCGCTCATCTGCAATAACGGCGCGACGCGCTCGAGATAATTTTCGCGCAACTCACTCGGTTCGAACGTTAGAATTTTTTGGTCTGAAAGCAACGTATGCTGCGCGTCACCAAACCAGCACAGCACTTCCGGCAAGATTTCCGCGGCGGCTTGCGCCTGCTCCAACGCGTAATGCCCACCCATTCGCTCCAATTGTTTGAACCAACCCTCCGCGTGGATCCGGTGAAAGCGTTCCTCTTCCAGCATCTTGGGCATTCGCGCGCGCAGTGGAGCGAATCGTGAATCGGCGAGTGCTCCCTCTGCCAATGTCACCGCGCCGCCGATCAACAAATTCGCCGCGACGAACGCAGCCCAATTATGCAGCGGCTCATCGAGATACGCGAGGTTATAGAAAAATCCGCGCGTATCGTCGTCGAGTCCTTTCGGCGCATCGACAAATTGTTCCTGGATCAAAGCGTACAGCACGCGCGCTTGACCGAGTTGATCCTGCGCCATCGCCGCTGCTGCGACGCCCGCTTCCAGCGTGGGCGCGCGGTCGCACCATTCCGCGTAACGCAAGCCGAGCGCCCGCTTCGTGTCCGCCAGCGCCATCAAAAAGTTCCGCAGTTCGGATTGCAATTCGGGCGCGAGTTGTTTGGCGTCGGTGATTGTAGGGGCGACGCTTGTGGTCGCCCTCGCAGCGGTTTCGTTCACGGTATTTTAATAACCGTAATCACCTCGCGGCGCGGCACGATGATCATTTCAATCCACGCCCATTCATTGTAAGTGTTGAACGCGTACGATTTCGCGAGTTCTTCATTCGGTGCAGTCACCGTGCCGACGTGATGCAGCGGCTCGTCGTACTTGAACCGCGCAAAGACTTCGTAGATTTGGTTGCCGTTTGAATACGAATTCATTTAGAATGATCAGCCGTGAATTGTCATTCTGAGGAGCGTTGTTTGTGACGAAGAATCTCTCACGTCACAGCCAGAGATTCTTCGCTACGCTCAGAATGACAGATGACCTTTATTGTTTCACCCCAGAATTCTTACACACCGATGCCCATTGCGCGTAAACGCGCTTTTCCCAACTCGCTCAGGCGCGCTTTGGTCCACGGCGGGTCCCACACGATTTTCATTTCTACTGCGCGCACGCCCGGTTCGCGCAAGAGTCGTTCGCGCACATCGTCGAGGATCATATCCATCGCGGGACAGCCCATCGCCGTAAACGTGAGCTCGACCTTCACACATTCACCCTCGCGCGACACGCGTTGGATGAGCCCCATATCCACGACGCTGATTGGGAACTCTGGGTCGTTCACTTCGCGCAGGGCAGCCATTAGTTGCTCGTCGTTGGTCATTTGTTGTTAGTTATTGGTCGTTAGTTTTTGGTTGTTAGTTATTACTTCTC
>JBBSHK010000684.1:0-1875 GCA_038253185.1 Anaerolineae bacterium
CCGGACTATACGCGCCTCACCGCCGCTGACCTCCGGATCGATTTCGATACCGGGGAATGCCTGCTCCAAATCACACGCAAGCCATTGAAGCAACTGGGCTTTATCCGCGGGGTCATCTCGGTGAGCAAATGCTCGACCTGCTCCAATATGTCCATAGCTTAGTTCTTACTTTTTCAATTCTGCGATCACGCGTCGCACCACTTCTTCAATCTGCGCGTTGTTGAAACTGGACGATGTCGCGCCGCCGGAAATTTGGCTCGGGTCCACGCCCATCCAATCGCGTACGCCCCACGCGACCCGTTTGATGTTCAACAAATGTCTCACGGTAATATTTTCGCTAAAGACGCCGCCTCCGATCCCGCCGGTCGCGAGAGTCATTGAAGGGTCGAGATTGGTAGTGTATCCCACCGCGCCCAAAGTGGCAAGCGTGTTCACCAAGATGCGGAAGGCTGGCTTCTCCAAACCAAAGCGCATGATAACATTTTCATCGCGGCAGTGAATCACGAGCGTGTGCCCGTCGCCGCCGAATTTCAATTGCTCGATGCACCGCTCGCAACCCTTCTCCCAACCATCCGCGACATAGAACGCGAGTACGCTCGTCAATTTTTCGCGCGAGAGGGGCCACTGCGCGCCAACGCCCGCCAATCGCGCGATAAGCACACGCGCGTTCGCGGGAACGCTGATGCCTGCCATTTGCGCGAGCACTTGCGGCGATTTACCGACCGCTTTTGGATTCGGCATGCCATCGGGCTTGTGAAGCAGTTTCGACATTGGGGCGATTTGCGCGTCGTCCATAAAATACGCGCTGTTCTTTTCCAATTCCGCGACGAGTTGCTTTTCGATGGGCGCGTCCGCAATGATGGACTGTTCGGACGAACAAATCGTTGACCAATCGAATGATTTTGAATTCACAATATCACGCGCGGCTTTCACAATATCCGCGCTGCGGTCCACATACGCGGGTACATTGCCCGGACCGACGCCGATGGCGGGCTTGCCTGAACTGTGCGCCGCGCCGACTACCGCCGCGCCGCCGGTCGCGAGGATCATCGTCACCGCCCAATGTTTCATCAACTCGTTCAGCGCGGGGATTGTCACCGTTTGCAAACTCGACACCAGACCTTTGGGCATGCCGGCGCGTTCGCCCGCTTCGACCATCACGCGCACTGTTTCGGCAGTACACTTGACGGCGCTCGGATGCGGCGAGAGCACAATCGCGTTGCGCGCTTTGACCGAGATCAAGATTTTGTACATCGCGGTCGAAGTGGGATTCGTGGAGGGCGTGAACGCCGCGACCACGCCGACGGGCCAGCCAATCTCAATAATTTTTTTATGGTCATCGCGCCGAATCACACCGACCGTTTTCAAATCCTTGATCGAGTCCCACACCATCTTGCTGCCGAATTGATTCTTCACGACTTTGTGGTCGGGGCGACCGTACGTCGTCTCGTCAACCGCCATCTGCCCAAGGCGGAACGATTCGTTGTATGCCGCTTCCGCCATCGCCGCGCAGATGCGGTCCACTTGCTCTTGCGTAAAGTTGAAAAATTCGCGCTGCGCCTTGCGCGCCCCAATCGCAAGATCGCGCACTTCTTGCAAGGATTTTAGATCGGTGTCGAGTTCCATAATGGTGGAAGGTTGAAAGTTGAAGGTTAAAGGTTAAAGGTTAAAGGTTTTTGCTTTTTAACTTTTTGCTTTCAACCTAAAACTTTAATGGGTTCCGCGCCACATCCAGCACCGCTTCTTGAAACGCGCGGGTGGCAGCACGAGCCGCGCTTTGTGTGCCCGTTAACAGCGCGCCGGAAAAATTTGTTTCGGACGGCGGCGAGAACCACACGCGCAGTTCGACCTCCGCAGCTTTCAATGCGGCGTCAA
>JBBSHK010000685.1:0-1875 GCA_038253185.1 Anaerolineae bacterium
AAAGACGCGCAATTCAACATCGAGGACCGCATCGTCACGCGCTATGAGAGTGACAGCGAAAAAATTCGCGCGATGGTGGAAACGTTCTGCGATTACATCCAGCGCGAAACGCTCTCCCCCGATTTCTCCGCGCAAGCTGTGAGTGAGGATTTTTATGCGGCGGATGTAAAACTCGACGGACAACGTGTCAAGATCGGAATTAAACGCGCGTGAACGCAGCACAGGATGCAAGGCAGGGTCAGGGCGCACGCCTGTGCGCGGTTACTTTTCGGGATTTGGCGCGTATCCGTGAGTAATGTAAAATGATTTCGAGGAAATATTTTGGAACAAATTGAATCGCCCGTTGCGGCGCGCCGCGCGCCCTTCCGACCAAACGCGTGGTTCGTCGTCGCCGTCGCGCTCGTGATTTTCCTCGCCGATCAAATCACAAAATATCTTGTCGTACAATCGCTGGGGATGGGCAATCCCTACAGCCCGATCCCCAATGCGCCCGGCTTGCTCACCCTCATCGCCGGCGTGAATACCGGTATCGCGTGCGGCTATCTACCCCAAGCCGGAACACTTTTTACCTTTGCGCCACTCTTGATTCTCGCGATCGTTATTTTCTTTTATCGTCAGCAGCGGCGCGAGGACTGGCTGTTGAGTTTAGGGACAGGATTTATCATCGGCGGCGCGTTTGGAAATCTTGCCGACCGTGTCCGCTTTGGTTACGTGGTGGATTTCATTCAAGTCTCGCGTTGGCCTGTGTTTAATGTCGCGGACTCGGCGGTTTCGATTGCGGTGGTGCTGCTGCTGTTCTGGTCACTGCGCGAAGATTCGGGCAAGACCGAGTTGGGCGCAGCCGCGAGCAGTAATCCGTCGTGGAAATTAATACTTTCATTCCTTGGAGTAATGGCGGTGCTGGCGGTGCTCGGGTTTTTCGTCTGCGTGTACGTGCCCGCAAATTTCCTCCGCTAATATGCCAATGGCAGAAATCGTCCGAGTGAGCGCGGAGGAGAGCGGTGAGCGGCTCGACAAATTTGTCGTGACCAAGTTACCCACGCTGTCGCGTTCCTTCGCGCAGCACTTGATCGAAGCAGGGCACGTGCGTGTGTCCGGTCAGCCGCGCAAGTCTCATTACCGTTTGAATGAGGGGGAAGCGGTCGAGGTGAGTGTGCCGCCGCCACAGCCGCCGCGAGCGCGCGCCGAAGAGATTCCGCTCAAGATTGTGCACGAGGACGAGGCGCTGCTCGTGATCGACAAAGCGGCGGGCATCGTCGTGCATCCTGCCGCGGGTCACACCAGCGGCACACTGGTGAATGCGGTGCTCGCGCACGCACCCGGTCTCTTGGTCGGAAATGTGGAACGCCCCGGGATCGTTCACCGGCTCGACCGCGATACCAGCGGACTGATCGTGATTGCAAAAAATGATGCCGCGCTGAAAAACTTGCAACGTCAATTCGCCTCGCGCAGCGTTCACAAAATTTATCTCGCGCTGGTGCGCGGAAACGTCGAGGTGTCGCGCGGCAAGATCGATGCGCCGCTCGCGCGTGATCCGCACGACCGCAAACGGTTCGCCGTAGTTAATTTGCCAGAGGCGCGGCAGGCGGTCACGATATTTTACGTTGAGCAGCGCCTGAGCGAATTGACGTTGCTGCGGGTCGAGCCGCAAACCGGCAGAACTCATCAGATTCGCGTGCATCTCGCGTTCATTCATCATCCCGTGGTCGGCGACGGCGTTTACGGGCGGGGCACAAATTCACTTGGACTGCGGCGACAATTCCTGCACGCGTGGCGTATCACCTTCGCGCACCCCGACACCGGCGCGCAGGTTCAATTTACCGCGCCGCTGCCGTTCGATTTGACAGAGGCGTTGGCGCGTGCAGGCGGCGACCT
>JBBSHK010000686.1:0-1873 GCA_038253185.1 Anaerolineae bacterium
GTCAAGCTGACGAACAAATTGGACGCGTTTCCGAAAGTAGCAGAGTTTTTGGATCGACACCTCGCGCCAAAGTAGAAAGAATTATAAAAGCTCCGCGCCTTGGTGGCTTTGTGGTAGATTTCAAATCCCAAACACGCGCAGCGCAGTCTCGCGTAAAATTTTATGTTTAACCGAATCGGGCAGCGGCAGCGCGCGGAACTTGGAGAGGTTCTCGCCCACATCTCTCACCACGGGCCCGGGCCAATCGGAACCGAACATCGTCTGGTCGGCGATCTCGGCAACGCGTGGAAAATACTTGAGCAGACTCTGCGGCGGAATACCGGAGATGTCGAGGAAAACATTTTTGCTCCGCCGAATCAAAAAAAATGCCGTGTCCATCCACAACGGACGCCCGCCGTGCGCGATAATAATTTTCAGATTGGGAAAATCGACAATCAGATCGTCGAGGTAAATCGGATTCCCAAACTGGTTGCGCGCTTTCGGAAAAATAGAAGTGCCGGTGTGAAACATCACCGGCATTTTCAATTTCTGGGCGCGTTCGTAAATCTGCGCCTGCTGCGGCAAATCGTCGCGGTACTGGTTCGGGTAAAGCCACTGGTGCGGCGGATGAATTTTGAGCGCGCGAATTCCCAAACCCGCCAAGCGCTCCACCTCGCGCGCCGGGTCGTCACAAAAACGCGGGTGCACCGAGCCGAACGGGATGAAACGTTCGGGCGCGTGCCGCGCGTACTTGGCGACCCAATCGTTCGATTCTGCCGTAAAGCCCATCACGTCGGGGCTGACGTAATTGATGAGCCCTGCTTTTTCAACACCCACGCGGTCGAGATATTTCAAAAACTTATTCGGGTCGCCGATGGTCTCGCGCACGGCTTCAAAGTTAGCGAGATGCGCGCCGAACGCGCGGAACGCTTCGGGCTTCATCATCTCGAACGGCTGCACGTGAATGTGAACGTCAATGGCGAGTTCAGGCATTGTGTTGCGACGGACGACGGACGACCGCGGACGGACGACGCTGATCGCGTTCTTTGCCGCGTGGCGTACGCTCCGCTGTTCTTCGTCCGCCGTCAGTCGTCAAAACTTTTTCGCGCACGAATTTCGTCACGACCCTGTTGAATTCTTCCGGTCGTTCCAATTGCGGCGTGTGCCCACACGCGTCGAAAATGTACAGTTCCGCATTCGGGATGCGGCTGTGCGCGACGTGCGCGTGTTTGACCGGTACGAGGCGGTCCTGTTTACCCCAGATCACCAGCGTCGGCGTGCGAATCTGGTGGGCTTGATCGCGGATATGCTGAACCACGATGGATTTCATTCCGCCCCAATCAACCCCCGACCGCAACACATAACGCGTCGCCACGGGATCGCCCAACTCGGTCGTCGTCTGATAAAAAAGTTCGACCAGATCATCGGTGATCGAGTGCTGGTCGTGAAAGAGATGAGCGAGCGCTTGTCGAACAGCAGCGCGCGAAGGACGGAGATGCTCTTCAAATCCCAACAGCGCGCGCAGGCGGAACCACCAATGCAGCTCGCGACCAAAGCCCACCGAATTGACGAGCACCAGACCGCTCACCCGCGCGGGATAATTTATCGCGGTGCGCGTCGCAATCATTCCGCCAAGTGAATTGCCGACGAGCACCGCGCGCTCGACGCCCACCGCGTCCATAAAGCCCGCGATAAATTCCGCAAAATAATCGAGCGTGACTTCGCGCTTGGGCTTGTCGGTTTTGCCGAACCACACGACATCGGGCGCGAACACACGAAAGTTTTTGGCGAGCGCGTCTACATTGAATAACCACGATTCGAGCGTGGCGCCGAGACCATGAATCAAAATGAGCGCGGGACCGTGATCACCGGCGCTGCGAAAACGCGTTTTCAC
>JBBSHK010000687.1:0-1865 GCA_038253185.1 Anaerolineae bacterium
CGGCAGCACATACAACGCAGTCGGCGGGTCTGCCGAGCTCACCCAGCCTCGCGCGGCGTCAAACAAGCGCAACGGGGGGAACACCCGCCGCCAGCTATAGTAGCGCATTTGCGTCGCGTTCAGATCAGAGTACTCGACCGACAAGTAGGCGCGCGCGTCCGGATCTTGCCTGCTAAGGAAATCCGCCACGGCGGAGAGGTCACCGTAAAAGTATTGATAGACTTCCGGCGCATTCGCGAATTTTTCAAAATAATCGCGAGTGGTCAACGCGCCCCAATACACGAGCAGCAACATAATGGCGGCGAGCGAAACGCGCCGCGCGATGACTTGACCCCGCGTGCGAATATAATCGTACAATCCGACCAGCGCGAGTGCCGGAAAAATGTACGTGACCGGCAGCGCGACGATGGTGCGCAAAAAGTGCGGACTTTCATCCGAGAGCGCGCCCGGCAACAAACCGATCGCGAGCCAGAGCAGCAGCAAGAGATATTCGGGGCGGCGACTCCGCGCGAGCGTCAATCCAATCCCGCTGTAAAAAAAAGCGGAGCCGAGCGCATCGAATACCGGTCGCCCCGGAAGATTGTACTTCCACTGCGCGTCGCCCGCGAAACTGAACATTCTGAATGTGGGCAAGAGATTGCGCCCGAACGCCGCGAGCAAGCCGGGCAGAGTTAACTCGTTCGATGAAACCTGCATCATACGATGCGTGAGACTTTCGGGATAGAGCCAAAAGTAGATCGCGAGCGGCGCCAACATGATCAGCGCGCACAGGGCGCACAGACTCAGGTTCCGAGCGTTGGTAGAGAGTTGCTTCGGGCGCAGCCGCGCGAGCGCGCCAACCAGCGCGAGTAGAATCAAAGGCACGACCCGCGCGGCGCCATAGGTGTACCAGGTCAACCCAAAGCACACGCCGGCAGCGACAAAAGAACTTGGCTGGTGCGTCTTCCAGCCTCGCCAAAAAAAATAAAACGCGAGCGCCGTGACGAGCGGCACCAGAATTGCGCGCTGTCCAGTGCGGCTTTCGTGCAAGTGCCAGTACGACAGCGCGACCAGCGCGGCGGTGAGCACGCCCACGCGCCAGTCGAACAGTTCGCGTGCGCAAAGATACAATGCGAGCACCGTCGCAACTCCAGCGAGCGCGACCGGCAGGTGCACGGCGAGTGTCGTCGGTCCGAGAAAATTTACCGCGAGCGCGACGGCGTAAACAAAGAGCGGCTCGCGACCACCACCGCCGGGGAAAAAAATTTGCCAATGTCCGTCGAGTACAGCCGTCGCATCACTCGCCTCGAGCGCATCATCGGTGCTGAGTCCCGGCGGGATGGTGTCGAGCCGGTAGAATCGCAGCGTGGCAGCCAGCGCGAGTATGACCAGCAGCAAGAGGAGTTGCTGATGCCGGGCAAAACTTTCCAATATAAGATGCGCGCGGACTCCAAGTGTCGTCATTCGTCACCGCGCCCGCGCGCATGCGCAAAGGAACGCGCCAAATTATTCAGGCAGAGAGCGCCATCATGTCTCTGCCGCACTCTTGATCGCCTCTACAATTTTGTAATAACCTGTGCATCGACACAGATTCCCGCTAATTGCCTGTTGTACATCAAATGTTGTCGGCTGCGGATTTTCTTCGAGCAATTTCGCGCCGCTCATAATAAATCCGGGAATACAATAGCCGCACTGCGCCGCGCCATGCTCGATAAATTTTTGCTGCACGGGATGTAGGGGCAACCCTTGTGGTTGCCCTGCGTTTAATTGGGCAGGCGCGAGCGACTGTAAGGAGTCCCTGTGGGAACCTGCCCCTACGCCCAATCCTTCAATGGTCGTAATCTTCGCGTGATGCGCGCGTGCCGCGGGCGTGAGGCAGCTCATCA
>JBBSHK010000688.1:0-1862 GCA_038253185.1 Anaerolineae bacterium
TCAATACGCGCGCGGTTGCGGCGTCGATTTCGGGTTGGATAGATTGGTACTGTTTTTTCAGATCGAAGAATGGAATGGACATTTTTCGAATCAGACCGAAACACTTAAAGGTTATCTCGAGCAATCGCCGGCGGGCTGGCTTTCCGCCGTCGGAGGGAATTGTAAATCAATGCAATAAATGTCGTGGCTATCAGCGAAACTACAGTTTCCACTGCGGCTATTGCCAATATGACCACTGCAACAATACCAGGTCCCTCACCACACATATATTCGATCCCTCGCAATCCGGGAGGAGGATTGCTAACGCAGTTGCTCACAGATATTTGAATCACCGCGAAGGAGAGAAAGACCATCAGTAAAATCAAACCTAATCCGATTAAGTAACCCAGCAAGATACTTCCGCGACGTATAAAAAACCATGCGCTCAGCGGACTTAGGATGAGAGGACTCAGAAACATTATTGGAAATAATGGGCTCGACATATGATTTTATGATCCGAACACTTTGATTATGTTTTACAAATAATGCTCCCGATACTTTTCGTAATACTCCAGCGTTCGGTTCAAGCCTTCACGTAAATCGACGCGCGGTTCCCACCCCAAGTTTTTCTGGATTAAGGAATAGTCTGCGTAGTAATCGCCGATGTCAATCACTTTGCGGTCGGGCGGAAACGGTACAAGCTGGTATTCTCCGCTGCCGTGAATCTCGACCAGCTTTTCTGCCAGGTTGCACAGATTGATTTTTTCTTCATCGCCCAGATTATAGATCTGTCCGTTGGCTTCGTCCGACGCGGCGACGAGCAACATTGCTTCAACCACATCATCCACGTAATTGAAATCGCGAATTTGTTGACCGTCGCCAAATACCTGGATCGGCTCACCGAGAATTATTTTTTTGAGCCAGATGCCGAGAAAAGTTTGCCGCGCATCTTTGACGCGCATCCGCGGACCGTAGGTATTCGTCAACCTTAAAGAAACGGCGCGCACGCCATACACATTATTGTAGACGATGTGGTACCACTCGCCCGCCATTTTGTTGATGCCGTTGACATCGGTCGGATGCAGCGGATGTTTTTCGTCCACCGGCAAATAATCCGGCTTGCCATAAATCTGCCGCGTGCTGGCGTAAACAATTTTTACGCGCGGATTTTGTTTGCGACACGCTTCGAGGATCGAAAGTTGCGCGCGGCAGTTGATGTCAAGATCAATGTACGGATTTTGCTTCGAGTCGAGATGCGACGTCTGCCCGGCGAGATTGAACAAGTAATCGCGATTCTGCACGAGATAGTCCATCGAGAATTCATCGCGCACATCCGCAATATTCACGCGTACGCGATCCTTGATCGGCTCGATGTTGAAAAAATTTCCGCCGTACTCGGGTCTCAGCGAATCGACTAGCGTCACCTCCGCGCCGAGCTCGACCAAACGGCAGGCGAGCGTCGAACCGATAAAACCGAGTCCGCCGGTGATGAGAATGTTCTTGTTACGAAAGGAGTCGTTTGAACGTTTGAACGTTTGAACGTTTGAAAGTTCCAAATTTTAACCTACAACCTGTGACCTGTGACTTGCAACCATCGCTTCGCGTTTCGGCGCGAATTTTTTCTTCGCTTCTTGTTTCACCACCAGTCGCCACCACCACGCCCACACCGCGAGCAGCGTACGCGCCACGCGCGGAAAATTGAAGAACTGCGATTCGCCATATTGACGGTAATAATGATGCACCGGTACTTCGACCAGACGGAAGCCGGCGTCCTGAATTTTTTTCATCATCTCGAAAGTGATCGTCCCCGTCGTTGATTCCAATTCCACCACATCAAAAATCTCGCGGCGCATTAAGCGAAAGTCACAATCCACGTCGCGCAA
>JBBSHK010000689.1:0-1861 GCA_038253185.1 Anaerolineae bacterium
CGACCAGCCCGGCGGACGAGAGTTGTGGCGCGGACAGAACGAGCCACTCACGAGTGAGCAGATTCTGCACGCGCCGGAAGAGTGATAGCGCGCTCGCGATAGAATTGCGGAGAATATGATTACGAGCCGCGCGCATCCGTTGGTAAAACACATTCGCGCACTCAGGCATCGCAAGGCGCGGGAAGAGCAGGGCGAATTTTTTGTCGAAGGCATTCGCGCGGTCTGGATGGCACTTGAAAAAAATGCGGGCGTGCAGACGATTGTGCTCGCGCCAGAGTTGTTGAAGAGCGCGCCGGCGCGCGAACTGGTCGAGGCACAGAGTAGGGCAGGCGTGCGCGTGCTGCCCGTTAGCCGCAGCGTGTTTGAGAACCTTGCCGAGCGCGAGCATCCATCCGGTCTCGGCGCCATCGTGAAAAGTACTTGGCGCGGTCTCAAAGATTTGCGCGCCGCACCGAATTCTTTTTTCGTCGCGCTGCAAGCGGTCGGCAACCCCGGCAATCTGGGCACGATTCTGCGGACGGTCGACGCGACGGGTGGGGGCGGCGTGATTCTGATCGGTAACACCACCGACCCTTATCATCCGACTGCGGTCAAGGCGAGCATGGGCACGCTCTTTACGGTTCCAATTGCTCGCGCCGAAGATTTGCAAGGGCTGGTCGAGTGGGCGAAAATGCAAAACATTCAGTGCGTCACGACCTCGTCAACTGCGCCGACGTTGTATTGGGAGGCGGAATATCGTCTCCCGTCGCTGTTCTTGTTTGGCAGCGAGGGGGAAGGATTGGATGAAGAAATTTTTCAGCAGGGCGATCTCTCGGTACAAATTCCAATGGCGGGCAGCGCGGATTCGCTGAATCTCGCGGTGTCGGTCGGTGTGTTACTCTATGAGGTGAAACGACAGCAGTGGATCCATCACCAACACTCATCCGCACCCAAAGGTGCGGCGACACAAATTTGAAAGTAAAAATCTTTGTGGCTTCGCGTCTTTGGTAAAGCGATGTGGACAAGTAGGGTAGTAGATGTTTAAAAAAGTTTTGGTCGCGAATCGCGGCGAGATTGCGGTACGCATCTTGCGCGCGTGTCGTGAGCTGGGCGTCGAGACCGTCGCGGTGTATTCGGAAGTAGATCGCGACGCGCTGCATGTACGCTATGCGGATGAAGCCTACGACATCGGGCCCGCGCCGGCGCGCGAGAGTTACCTAAGGATTGATCGGATTATTGAAGTGGCGCTGCGCGCCGGCGCGGACGCGATTCATCCGGGCTATGGTTTTCTTTCGGAGAATCCGCGTTTTGCGGGCACCTGCGCGGAAGCGGGGATCACGTTTGTGGGGCCACCCGCGAAAGTAATTCAGGCGATGGGCAACAAGGTCGAAGCGCGGCGTCTCGTGAGCAAAGCGGGAGTGCCGGTCGTGCCCGGAACATACGACGCGCTGCGCGACGACGAGATTATTGGCGCGGCAGAAAAACTCGGGTACCCGTTGATGATCAAAGCCGCGGCGGGCGGCGGCGGTAAGGGGATGCGCGCGGTCAATTCGCACGGAGAGCTACCGGGTGCGTTGGCGCGCGCGCGGAGTGAAGCCACCTCCGCGTTCGGCGATGGTTCAGTTTACCTCGAACGCATTATCAATAACGCGCGTCACATCGAATTTCAAATTCTCGCGGATGCGCGCGGACAAACCATTCATCTCGGCGAACGCGAGTGCTCGCTGCAGCGACGTCATCAAAAGTTGATCGAGGAATCACCTTCGCCCGCGCTGAATGACAAGCTGCGCGAGAAAATGGGCGATGCCGCGATCCGCGCGGCAAAGGCGGCGAGCTACGTCAACGCCGGCACGATTGAATTCTTGCTCGACAAGAATATGAA
>JBBSHK010000690.1:0-1858 GCA_038253185.1 Anaerolineae bacterium
CATCCCGAAGTCGCTCACACGCCGCAAGGGAAAGAAATCCTGCGCCACTTTATATTTGACATTTGCGGTTGCCACGCCGATTGGACGCCGGGCGCGTTCGTCGAGACGGCGATTCGCGAGATTCAGGCGCGCGTAGGCGAGGCGCGCGTGCTGTGCGCGCTGAGCGGCGGCGTGGACTCGATGGTGGCGGCGACGTTGATCGGGCGCGCGATTGGCGAACGGCTCACCTGCGTCTTTATCGATCACGGTCTCTTGCGCGCGCACGAGGCGGAAGAAGTGATGGAGCTGACGCGCGATTTGCAACTCAAGCTGATCGCGGTGAATGCGCGCGAAGAATTTTTGGAAAAATTGCGCGGCGTGATTGATCCCGAACGAAAGCGCAAGCTCATTGGCGCGGAATTTGTAAACCAATTCGATGGAGTAGCGCGCAGTCTGGGAAATTTTGAATTCCTCGCGCAGGGCACGTTGTACCCTGACGTGATCGAGAGCGCGCATGCCAGCGGCACCTCGCAGAATATCAAAACGCATCACAACGTCGGTGGGCTGCCGACGACGCTGCCGTTCAAATTGCTCGAACCCTTGCGCGTGCTATTCAAAGACGAAGTGCGCGCGGTCGGACGCGAGTTGGGTTTACCCGCGCGTGTGGTGATGCGACAACCATTTCCGGGACCCGGTCTCGCGGTGCGAATTATTGGCGAGGTGACGGAGGAGCGGCTGGAGATTTTGCGCGCGGCGGACGCGATCGTGCGCGCCGAGATTGGCGCGGCGGCTCTGGATTTTGAAGTGTGGCAATATTTTTGTGTGCTCACGCCGATTCAGACGGTCGGCGTAATGGGCGATGGACGCACCTACGAGAATGTGCTGGCGGTGCGCGCAGTCACGAGCAAGGACGGGATGACGGCGGATTGGGCGCGGCTGCCGCACGATTTATTGGCGCGCCTCAGCGCGCGCATCGTGAATCAGGTGCGCGGGATCAATCGTGTGGTGTACGACATTACTTCGAAACCGCCCGGTACCATCGAGTGGGAGTAAGCGCTAGTGATTCAATGGACTCTGGAGATCCAACAGTCCTTTCATTTTCAGTAGTGTGAATATTTCTCAGCCGGGATTAAACCTGCGTTAAGGTGTGGGTTATTTTGCGGTGTTAGAACTAATCGGATCAGCGTAATAGGTGATGCAAGATAGTCACTGACGAGATGTATCGACTCTGCCTTCGACCGGAGAAAACTATGAAGATGGGGAAACGTTCGCTTGGGCTGACGCTCGCGATGTTCGTGGTGCTCGGCATAGGTCTCTTTGGCGGGATTGTGCTCGACCGCGAAATGTTGGTCGCGTACGCCGCGCCGAGTGAAGCACCAACCAATCCGCCTTTCAATTTTCAATTGATGACCGAGGCAGTCAATCTCGTCACGCGCATTTATGTGGACCGCTCGGCGCTGGAGGCAAAGAATCTAACCTACGGCGCGATTCGCGGAATGGTCGAGGCGTTGGGCGATACCGGGCACAGCACCTTTTTGACGCCGGCGCGCGTGCAGCAGGAGCGCGACTATAACCAGGGTCAGTTCAGCGGGATTGGCGTGGAGGTGGACAAGCGAGATGATCGTATCGTCATCATCGCGCCAATGGACAATTCACCTGCGCTGAAAGCCGGAATTCGCCCCGGCGATATTATTTTGAAAGTGGATGGAAATGACATCGCCGGTCAGTCGCTGGATCAGGTCATTGAAAAAATTGTGGGACTCGAGGGAACGACCGTGACCTTGACCATCTTGCACAATAATTCCGATCAGGCGCAAGATATTACTCTGACGCGAGCGCGCATCGAACTCCACAATGTGACGTGGAAGCAATTGCCCGG
>JBBSHK010000691.1:0-1854 GCA_038253185.1 Anaerolineae bacterium
CTCGAATCGCGCGGCTACGAAGCGGCAGTACTCACCGGCATTGGCGGACTCGGCGGCATCGCGGTGCTCGTGCTACTGACACCGTTCGCCGCGAATATATTTGGTCCGCTGCGCCAAATCGTCACCCCACACCTTCACTGGATTCTCGCGACGGTCATCGCCTATATGCTGATGGCGGAATGGCCCAAAGGCGGCGATCACGGCACGCCGCTCCAACGTTTGCTCGACGCGTGGAAAGGACTCGGCGCGGGGCTGCTGACATTTGTGTTGTCAGGCATTCTCGGCTTGGTCCTCTTTTACAAAAGCCCTGTGCCGACCGAAGTGTCTTTTCAAAATCTCTTGCCCGCGTTCGTCGGACTGTTCGCGCTGCCGTGGGTCTTGGAGAATATTATTTCGCGCACACAGATTCCGCCACAGCACATTGGCAATTCGATTGATGCGTCGCCCGGTCTCATCGCGCGTGGGGTTGGCGCGGGCGCGCTGGGCGGACTCTTTGCCGCGATTTTTCCGATCATCACCGGCGGTATCGGCGGTTATCTCGCGGGACACGCGACCGCGCAGCGCGATGAGCGAATCTTTATCATCTCGCAAGGCGCATCGAAGGTCGTCTATTATGTCGGCGCGGTGTGGTTCTTTTTCACGCCGAACATTCATATCTCCAAAGGCGGACTCGCAGGAATGCTGAGCGCGATTTATACGCCGCTGGGGCCGGGGATTTATTACACGACGGTCGCGGTGATCGCGATTTGCGGCGTGCTCGCGTTCTTTATGCTGCTACTTTATTCACGCGCGGCGATCTGGTTCATCGCGCGTTTCAATTATCGCTGGATTTCAGCGGCGACGGTGGTGCTGCTGATCGCGGTCGTCGGCGCGCTGACCGGTGTCGGCGGACTGGCGATTATGGCAATCGCGACCGCGATTGGTTTTATTCCGGTGCTGTGGGGCTCGCGGCGGATGAATTGTTTGGGCGTATTGCTCGTACCGGTCACCTTGAATATGGCGGGCGTGGGCGCGATGGTCGCACACTGGCTGCATATCATTTAGGATTTCGGATTTATGATTGTTGATTGAAATCCGAAATCCTAAATCACAAATCCTAAATTTCCATGAAAGGTATCGTACATTTTCTCTCTGGCGTCGCGGTCGCGACCTTTTTTCCTGAAGCGGTGCAGCTCGCCGCGACGCAGACGTCGTTCATCCTGACGCTTGGCGGAGTCGGCGGCTTGATGCCGGACTTTTTGGATTTTCGCCTCGCGCGATTTTTAGAAAAGCCGGACGTGGACATTGCGCCGCATCCAGCGCGCCCCGACGCGCAAGAGATGGCGGAACGTGTGGCGGAGGCGATCGACCGCGTCGAGGAAACGAAACAGAAATTGATTTTGCAATTGAGGACCATGAAGCTCAGCGCCGATTTGTGGCAGCAATATTCAGTGCGCTTTGACACGAAAGCGAACGCGGTGATTATTAAAATTGGCGAGGTTGTGAATACATCGCAGATGCCGATTCGCGCCGCCGCGCCGATTGACAGAGTGCCCTTACATGGACGCGCATCCGTCCGCGCGAAATTGTTGCCGACGTACGGCGAAGAGACCCAGATCGATATTTTCGGTGGACCGTCGTTCTCGCTCGAATGGCGCAACGAGCAGGTCGAGATCAATTTTATTCCGTGGCATCGCCAATGGTCGCATTCGCTCACACTCGCCGCGCTTTTTGGATTGCTCGCGGGAATTTTATTCGGACCGCTGGCGGGTCTCATCACGGGCTTGGGCTGCGCCACTCACATCGCCGAAGACCAGCTCGGTTATCTCGGCAGCAATTTATTCTGGCCCCTGACCAAACGCCGCTTTGATGGAA
>JBBSHK010000692.1:0-1853 GCA_038253185.1 Anaerolineae bacterium
ACTTTGTTCGAAATGACAAAAAGAGTTGCACATTGGGTGTAAGTATATGTGTGACACCCAAGAACATTAGCACCCGACACTGAAGCACTGGACACTTACTTTTTCAGTGAATGTTTCAGCGCGCCGACAAGCCCTTTCGTTTTCGCCGTGTGAGCATAAAGCATTTGGAAAGTATTTTCATTGATATAGTTTGCGTCGAGTGCGGCGTAGAGCAGCGATTGGACCTCAACGGCTGAACGCCGCGCGAATCCGAGAAAACGCGCGAACTCTAATCTCGAATCACAGTCGAAACCCTCTGCAATATTTGCCATGACCGAAACCGACGCCCGTTGAATTTGATCTTTCAACCCAAAATCTCTCGCCAACAAACCAGATGAACTCAGTTGATAAATTTGTCGAGTCAGCGACCGCGCCTCTTGCCACGCCAGAATATCTTCAAACCGCTTAATCAGAGCCATTTTTTCCTCCTCCAATCTCACTCAACACTTGACACCTAAACACTTGACACTTTCACACCTGACACTTTCACACTTGACACTTGCGCGCCCGACACTTTCACACCTGACACTTTCACACTTTCACACTTTCCCGCTCAATGTCCCACCGCTGCCGCGCCTTTCTCACCGACCAGATCATTCTCGACAAAGCGCGATAGGCGGAACGGCGCGATCAACTCTGGCGTGCGATTCGTCGCAATCAACTCTGCCATTGTCTTGCCCGAAATAGGCGAGGCTTTAAAGCCATAGGTGCCCCAGCCCACATCCACCAGAAATCCTTTCACTGGCGTGACGCCCATAATCGGACTGTAATCGGGAGTCATATCGCACAGCCCCGCCCATTGTCGCAACACGCGCACGTGCGCGAGTGAAGGAAAGAGTTCAAGCATATGCCCAGCAATTTCTTCCGTAAACGCGAGCGAGCCTTGCATCGAATACGACGCGTACGGATCGACGCTCGCGCCCATCACCAATTCGCCGCGATCGCTCTGGCTGACGTAAACGTGCAAGCTGCCCGACACAATGATCACGTCGAGAAAGCGCTTGAGCGGTTCAGTCACACACGCTTGCAAGGGAAAAGTGGTGATCGGCAATTTCACGCCGACCATATCGCTAATCGTCGCGCACCACCCCGCGGTCGCGTTCAGGACGGTGTTCGTTTTAATGCGACCGCGATTCGTCTGAACGCCCGCGACCTGTCCATCTTCTACATCAATCCCCGTCACTTCAGTCATTTGATGAATGTGTACGCCGCGCTGGTCGGCTTGATGCGCGTAACCCCACACCACGGCATCGTGACGAATAATTCCGCCCGGAGGGTGATAGAGCGCGGCGAGAATTGGATAGCGCGGGTGATCGCTCAGATCGAGAAATGGACAGAGTCGCGCGATTTCGTCGGGACCAATCAGGCGCGAGTCAACTCCTTCAATTTGATTCACTTCGGCGCGGCGGCGCATCGTCCGAACCGAAGCGTCGGTGTGCGCGAGTGTGAGGTGACCGCGCTGACTGAACAGGACATTAAAGTCGAGTTCTTGTGACATTTTTTCGTACAGCTTGACGCTCTGGTCGTAAAAGCGCACCCCTTCGGGCGTGAGATAATTACTGCGGATGATGGTGGTGTTGCGTCCGCTTCCGCCGTAGCCGATGTAACGTTTGTCGAGCACCGCGACATCTTTGATCCCGTGCTCCTTCGCAAGATAATACGCGCACGCCAAACCATGCGCGCCGCCGCCAATAATCACGACATCGTAGCGGTCCTTCAATTCGCGCGTGTGCCACATCCGCGGCAATCCACCGCGACCATTCAACAAGCCCTGACGAATCAATTTAACCGACATAACAAAACAAGGTGCTCAG
>JBBSHK010000693.1:0-1850 GCA_038253185.1 Anaerolineae bacterium
GAATATCTTCCGACCTCATCCCTCCTCCGCGACACTGTGGGTCGCAATCATCCTTTCTTCTATGGTTGGATTGTGGTCGGCGTTGCGTTAGTCACGTTGTTTGTTTCGCTCGGTATCCGCTACAGCTTTTCCGTTTTCTTTGTCGCGCTGACTCACGACTTTGGTTGGAATCGCGCGGCGACCTCCGGCATTTTCTCCATCAGTCTGCTTGTCTTTGCGCTGATCGGTCCTCTGCTCGGCTATTGGCTCGACCGCTTTGGCGCGCGCCTCATTTTCGTCGCGGGCAGTCTGGTGCTCGCGCTCGGACTCGCGCTCAGCGCGACGACGCAAACGTACTGGCAGATCATTTTGTATTATGGCATTGTCGCGTCCATCGGTCTCGGCGCGCTCTCGCTCGGAATTCATTCGGTCGTCTTGTCGCGCTGGTTCGTGCGCCGACGCGGGCTGGCGATCGGTCTCGCCTTTGCAGGCACGGGTCTCGGCACGCTGGTTTTTGCGCCGCTGGTCGAACGCTTGATTGCGAATTACGATTGGCGCGCTGCGTATCTGGTGCTCGGCGCGATTGTGCTCGCGCTGCTCGTGCCGGCGAATTGGATTTGGGCGCGCACGCGTCCGTCTGATTTAAATCTGCTGCCCGATGGTGACACCCGCGCGCGCGTGGTGGAATTGAAAACGCCGCGTGCGATGCACAGCGCGCGCAGTGTGTTGCGTCACACGCGTTTCTGGTTCCTCATCGGCGCGACCTTTTTCGCGTTGATCGCAGTGCGAATGATCGTGGTGCACGCGGTGGCGCATCTGGTCGACGTGGGATTTACGTCGCTGTTCGCGGCAACAATTTTCGGCGTCGTCGGCGCGGTGGAAACGGTTGGCACGATTGGCTGGGGTTGGCTCTCGGATCGCGTTGGGCGTGTGTGGGCATTCACGCTCGGCTCATTGTCCGTCATTAGCGCGATTGCGCTACTCTTGATTTTGCAGAATGGCGCGGTCGCCGCGCTGGCGTGGTCATTCGCGCTGACGTTTGGTTTGGGCGACAGCTCGCGCGCCTCGCTGGTGAACGCGCTCGCGGGAGATTTGTTCGAAGGTCCCGATTACGGCACGATCAACGGTTACATTATTTCGGCGTTCGGTCTGGGCGGCGCGCTGGGACCGTGGCTGGGCGGCTATCTCTTTGATTTGACCGGGCATTACACCGAAGCGTTCTGGTTCGCGATTGCGACGACCTTTCTCGCGACGCTCGGATTTTTCGTGGCGGGACGGCACGCGCACCTTCATCTCACCGAGCCGCAGCTCGAAGAGATTTGATTTCGCCGCGAGCGCGATTCGTTTTTCAATCCCACCACGCCCCGCAATCCAGCAGACTCCGCTGGATTGCTTGCTTTCGTTGCCGTTCACTTTGAGTGAATGGCAACCGATTCGCTTGACAGATAAATTTTTCTGCGTAACCTAATCGTTTCGTCAATATGAAAATCTTGTTGCGCCTGCTCCAGTCGCTCAACCCTTATCGCTGGCAAATGCTCACGCTGCTCGTCTGTGTGCTCGCGAGCACCGCCGCCTCGCTCACCACGCCGACCTTGATTCGCTCGGCGATTGACGAGGGTTTGGGCAAAAATAATCCCGCCGCGCTCTTTTCCGCCGGAGTCTTGATCGTCGGCATCGGCGTTCTCCGCGCGCTGTTTAACTTTGGTCGCTTGTATCTATCGGAATGGTTGACGAATTACACCGGATATGATTTACGCAACGCGCTGTATGACAAGATCCAGCGGCTCTCCTTCAGCTATCACGATCAGACCCAGACCGGACAATTGATGAGCCGCTGCACGGAGGACGTGAATTCGCTCGCGCGTTTTGTC
>JBBSHK010000694.1:0-1849 GCA_038253185.1 Anaerolineae bacterium
ACCGCTCGGCAGCCGACAAGGTGTCGAACAGCGACCAGACTTGGTACAGCGCCGTTGTCGGCTCGTCGAACAGTTCGCGCAAGTACGCGGCTTCGGGAAAACGTCCGGTCAGGCGAAACACATTGTATGAACGCTTGGCGACTTTGCCATAGTTCGGATGCCTGACCAAATATTTGTAAATCTCGCCTTCGAGCGCGGCAATGTATTCCTTGAGCGCGTTCGTGTCCACGTGCTTGACCAGCTTGCTAAACACGGGCACGGACGCGGCGTCGAGATACACTTCCTGAAAGTACGGATCAATCATTCCGTCGAGCGGCGTAATCGTTCCGTCGGGCGCTTCCCATGTCACGTCTAGCAAATTGCTGGCGTTGGCGAGTTGACCGCGCGGCGGGTCGGCAACCACCCAATCAAATTTGCACCAACCCGGGTCTGTCATTCCATCTTCCCAACGTACCGTCCGCTCGACCCCACCGGCGCTGGTGATTTTGAATTCCCCCGCGACCACCTGGTCGGGACTCCAGGTCATCGGAGAACCGGGCTTGACCTCTTTGCCCTCGCGTGTCACCAGCTCGTGGAAGGTACCGAATTTGACGGTAAGCAATTGGTGATCGGATCCGCGCAATGTGTCTAGCGCTTTTTGGCGCATCGCGTCGGCTAGAATTCTGACGCATTCTTCGCGCGTCGCGGTCTTGATGTTCACGCGCTGGAAATAGTCGGCGTCGCCGGGATATTTCTGAATGCGCGATTGCGCCGCGCTGCCGCTCAGCGCGAGCGCGGTTTCGACGACGCCCGGCTGGTCGGCGATGCGAACGATCTTGCCGATACGGCGAAAGTGGTCGAGGTCTTCGGGCGCGAAATCGAGCATCGCAATCGCCGAGCCAAAGATGTCGTTCTGGATATCGACCGTCACCGACGATTGATTCTGCACCGCCGCAATCGCGGTGAGCCACTGGATGGCGTCATGCTCTTTGACTTCGACACCGAGGCGGTTCGCGGAATCGAGAATGCGTTTGATGTCCGCGTCGGGTGAGGGCGTCGCGCGTGCCGGTGCCTCCGCCACAATATTGTCAACCGGCGCGGAAGTTTGCGCGGCTTGCTCCAGCGCGGCGTTTTGTTCTGCGCTAATGGCGCGCAGCGTCTCTGTCGTTTTCGCGCGGCGAGCGCGGGCGCCCCGCGCGGGCGCGGCGTTCTTTTTATTGCGCGCGGTCGAGAGACTTTTTTTCGCCGGACGCGTGGAACGGGTGGCGGTGTTCTTGGTTTTTTTGGAACGTGCTATCTGTGTCGCGGATTTTTTATTGGAGGTCGAACGACGAACTGCCACGAGACCCTCCTGACTGACGGTGTGAATTTGATATTGATTTCATTCTAGCACCGGATAGTAAGGTTAACAAGATGGGCGAACGCTGACCATTCGTTAGAATGCAACGGCACCTACTCCGGGAATCCTGGTCTCCAGGTTTCGCGTCAAACAGGTGCCCATTTCTAGCGAATGGTGAAAGGTTACACCAGCCACATCAAATTTGATTGACGTTCGCTGGCGCGGGTGCTATACTTTTCCAAAGCGCGAAATTCAATCTTCAGCAGGACTTGCCAAGATGAGATCAGCGCAAGAAAATTATTTCACGCCCGCGCAGTATCTGGCGATGGAAGTCGTGTCGGAAGAAAAACACGAATACTACGACGGCAAGATCTATTTGGTGGCGGGCGGCACGCGCGAGCACGGTCGCATTGCGGTAAATTTTGCCTCCACTTTGAACAAAGCATTGGCGTCCAAACCGTGCGAAGTGTATAACAGCAATATGCGCTTGCTCGTTCAGCGCGGCGGGCTTTATACCTATCCCGACGTGAT
>JBBSHK010000695.1:0-1847 GCA_038253185.1 Anaerolineae bacterium
ACCAGAGCAAAGGAAGCATCAGGGAACGGCAAAGGATTAATATCTGAACAGACCCGCTGGATGGTCACACCGAAAGTTGTTGCGGTTGCTTCCGCTAGTTGGAGCGCAGGAATAGAGGCATCCAGTCCAATTAGCTGCAATGGAACGGCACGACCGATACGAGCGAGTAGACGTGCTGAGCCGCAGCCAAGCTCTACCACACTGCCCGTTTTAGGTAGATACTGCTGAAGGAACTCGATCTTGAGGCGATCAATATCATTGCGCCACGTTGGCGCATCGGGAGACACAGGGCTAGCCGTCAGCGCAACCGTCCATGTTTCATTCCAAAACTTCAGATCCTCGTCCAATCCCATCATTTAGCCTCTCTCTTGTTTTGAATATTTGAAAAATCGAGAAGCCCCTTTTTTCCTTTGATAAGAAATCCTTGTCCAAGCCAATCCCATCTTGTTTTATAAAGGCGTTCGGCATGACGCATTACCAAAGTATCGAGCCAAGGAAAGAGCTCCTCAAGGGGTGATGGAAAGAGCTGAAAATAATAATAAACTTCGTCCTCGATGCTACAGTCATTTTTCTGAAGGAAAGTGAGAATGGAATGTCTCTGCAATGTGCGGAGAAGTTTAAAGGATGGTGTTCGACGACGCCATCGACCATAGAACGCGCTGGTCGCTTGAACGATGGGATAAAAAATATACCGGCGCCAGAGATGATAGGGGCTCCGGTTGTTTGAGAAAGCTACAATCAGTCTCCCGCCCGGACGCAAGACCCGCAGCATCTCTGACAGCGCCCGTTTGTATTCTGTATATTCAATCGCCCCAACACAAATCACCGCATCAAAAAAACAATCCCCGAATGGTAATTGTTCTGCAGGCGCATTATAGAGGCTCACTCGCGGCAAGTGACCAAACCGATGTTTCGCCTCCTCGACCATACAAGGCGCCAAGTCCAAACCCCAATATTCAAATCCCAATCTAACAAGGTCCGGAATCATTACGCCGGGTCCACAAGCCACATCCAGCACGCGACCTTGAACACCTTCCAGAAATTCGAGCACGCGCTGCTTGCGTATCTGGAACGAATAACCAGTGTAGTACGGGTCAAAGTAGCGATCGAAATAAGTCTCCGCCACGCCATTGTAATATTCGACGACGACCTCGCGCGGCGGCGGTGGCGTAAACTCTTGTTCCGCTTGTTCGCTGGCGTTCAGGCGCGTGCGTTCGAGCTCAGGAGCGGTGAATTTAATATTCATAAATATCCGGTCGGACGAACGGAAGCGTGAGGGTCTGGGCAGAACCAGCCGTAGTGGGCGGGTGCATTATAAATCAACTTGCTTGAGAGCGAAAAAAAGTGGCAAGCTGCTGCGGGCGAATTTCGCCGACGAGGAACAAGACCGCGAAATAAATCAGCGCGCCGAGCGCCACGGAAACCGCGATTCCAAAATTTTGCCCCCACCACACCGCCGCCGCCATCAGGCTCGCCGCCAACAAAGGACGCGGTAGATTTCCAGCAAGCGACGGGCGAGCAATGTGGCGCGACACCGACCAATAGCCCAGCACGACCAGCACCAGTTCAGACAACGTTGTCGCGATTGCCGCGCCGACCATACCCCACATCGAAATAAGCAGAACGTTCAGCACAATATTCGAGAGCGCGGAAAGCGCGACCCACAACACATCCAGATGTTGCAAGTTCGCCGCGATCAACACGTTGCGAAAATGTCCGCTCACAATAATCAAAGGCACCGACCAAATCAAAAACTGCAACGGCATCGCGCTATTCGCATAAGCTGAGCCATACGCCAGATTAATAATCTGCGGCGCGAGAATGGTAACGCCAATCGCCACGGGCAA
>JBBSHK010000696.1:0-1840 GCA_038253185.1 Anaerolineae bacterium
GGCGCGGGCAAGACCACGTTGATGAATATTCTCTTCGGCTTGGTGCAGCCCGACGACGGCACGATTCAGGTCGGAGGGACCCAAGTCCGCATTACCCATCCCGACGAGGCGATTCGCCTTGGCATCGGCATGGTGCATCAGCATTTCAAATTGGTCCCTTCCTTCACGGTCGCGCAAAATATCCTGCTCGGCAATGAGCCAAATCGACTTGGGCTATTGCGCCAACGCGAGGAGAATGAAACGGTGCGTCGCCTCGCCGCTGAATTCGGGCTGCCGCTCGACCCGACGGCGCGCGTGGGCGAACTGCCGGTCGGATTGCAGCAGCGCGTCGAAATTCTCAAAACGTTACAGCGCGATGCGCGCATTCTTATACTGGATGAACCGACCGCCGTATTGACGCCGCAAGAAGCGCGCGAATTGTTCACCGTCGTTCGTGGGTTGTCGGCGCGCGGTCGTACCGTGATTTTTATTACGCACAAATTGCTCGAAGTGATCGACGTTGCCGACCGCGTCAGCGTGATGCGCCGCGCCAAAATGACTGGCACCAAGCGGGTCGAGGAAACGAACCTGCGCGAGCTGGCGCGGATGATGGTCGGTCGCGAAGTTTTATTCCGCGTCGAAAAAAAACCCGCGCAGCCCGGCGCGCCGGTGCTGCAAGTCGAACATCTGCTGGTCGCGGGACAGGGCGGCATCTCTGCAATTTCGGATGTTTCCTTCGACGTGCGCGCGGGTGAGATCGTCGGCATCGCGGGCGTCAGCGGCAATGGTCAGACCGAACTCGTCGATGCGGTCACTGGCATCGAACCCATCGAGGGTGGTTCGGTGAAATTGCGCGGTCGTGATATCACGAACTTTTCAATCTGGCGTCGCCGCGAGTCCGGCATCGCGCACATCCCCGAAGATCGAATGAGGACCGGGCTCAATCTCGGTACGAATCTGGATGAGAACGTCGCGGTGTCGCGCTATCGCGAACCCGCGTTCACGCATTGGGGTTTGCTGGCGCGTTCCAAAATCCGCGATTTAGCCGCCTCCATCGTGCGCGAATTCTCGGTTGCGGCGGCGCGACCCGGCGAAGAAATCGCGACGCTCTCGGGCGGCAATCTGCAAAAGGTGGTGCTCGGTCGCGAACTGTCGGGCGATCCCAAATTAATTATCGCGAATCAACCGACGCGCGGTCTCGACATCGGCAGCATCGAGTTCGTTCACCGTACGCTGGTCGAGGCGCGCGACCGCGGCGTCGCGGTGCTGTTAATCTCGGTCGAGCTGGACGAAATTCTCGCGTTGAGCGATCGCATTCTCGTGATGTTCCGCGGACGGCTCGCGGGTGAGTTGAAGGGAGCGGAAGCGACAGAAGAAGAGCTTGGCATTTTGATGGCAGGGGGCACGCTCGAAGCCCATCAGCGACCGCCGCCCTCGGAACTTGTATCACTATCGAGAGACGAGGAGATACTGTGACCGAACAACGGCGCCGACAATTATTTGATGCCGTACTCATCCCGATTCTCGCCATCATCTCGGGACTCGCGCTCGCGAGCGTATTTATCCTCTTTACGAAAACGCCGCCGCTGGTTGCCTATCGCGAATTATTCAGCGCGGGCTTTGGTTGCCGCGAGCTGAGCAACTGCGCCTTTTTTACAACGCTCGAACGCGCAACGCCATTGATCCTGACCGGGCTTTCGGCGGTGATGGCGTTTCGGTCGGGCTTGTTTAGCATTGGGCAGGAGGGACAGTTCTTGCTCGGCGCGACGATGGCGGCATGGTTGGGTTACGCCGTTCATTTGCCAAGCCCCATTCATCCACTGGTCATTCTCCTCCTCGCGATGGCGGTCGGCGCGGCGTA
>JBBSHK010000697.1:0-1830 GCA_038253185.1 Anaerolineae bacterium
AAGGAAACGTATTTCAAGAGGCAACCTAGCGAAATTAGAAATTCCCGTTCCACCACTCCCTGAACAATATCGCATCGTCGCCAAGATCGAAGAACTCTTTTCCGACCTCGATGCAGGCGTCGCCGCGCTGCAAAAAGCGAAAGCGCAACTGAAACGCTATCGCCAAGCCATACTCAAAGCCGCCGTCGAAGGCAAACTCACGGCGGAATGGCGCGCGGCGCATCGTGGCGAGATCGAACCCGCGTCCGCGCTGTTGGAGCGCATCCGCGCCGAACGACGACAGAAATTCTTTGACCAGCAAAGAGAATACCTAAGATCGGCGCTTGAATGGCGAATCGAAGATAGTAACGTCAATTACTCTCCGCCGAAAGTCCTGCTCGATCTCCTGATCGAGCTTGTGCTTGCGGATATTGATAAAACACATCGGAAATTGGTTGACAACTTAATTGCGTCATTCTTCAACGATGTTCACTCAAAAATGGAAGGTGGTAATCACGACGGCTATAGGGACGCATATCTGCATTGGTTATTCACCTCGCGTTTGGAACTAACAAAATCAGGACTCGACAGCCAAGTAATCGCGGCGCAGGCAAGGGCGTGGTCAAAATACACTGACGAGGAATTAAAGCCAGGTGCACCGAGACGCACAATCAGCGCGGTGTTCGGAGCATTCGATTCGCAGGTTGATATTTTTCGAGAATGGGCACTTACCGAGTGGCTTAGGGAACGGGGCACGAAATATGTTCGCGAAGATTTGATTGAGAAACCCGCAAAAGAAATGTGGGAGCAAGCTGAGAAAAAGCGAGTTGTAGCGAATGTGGACGCTTCCGAGTTAGGCGAGTTGCCTAAGGGATGGAGATACTGTCGCACCGCTGAGATCGCCGAGGTTCGCTTAGGAAGGCAGCGCTCGCCGTCGCGCGCTTTTGGTCCTTATATGCGACAATATCTCCGCGCGGCAAATGTAACGTGGAATGGGCTTGATCTTTCTGACGTCAAAGAAATGGATTTCAATCCGAAGGAGTTTCCGATTTACCGTTTGCACCGCGGCGATATTTTGTTGTCCGAAGCATCAGGAAGTATTTCTGAAGTTGGAAAACCAGCAATCTGGAATGAACAGATCAAAGAGTGTTGTTTCCAGAATACTTTGATACGTGTGCGATCTTACGCGCCGTTACCACTCTATCTCAAACTTCATTTCTATTTCGACGCAAGCGCAGAGCGTTTTCGTCAAATTGCAAAGGGCGTCGGCATACATCATCTTGGTGCCGAGAATTTATCAAATTGGATAATTTCACTCCCACCTCTCGCCGAGCAAGAGCAAATCGTCGCGGAAGTCGAACGCCGTCTCTCGGTCGCGGATGAAATCGAAAAGACCGTTGACGCGAGTCTCAAGCAAGCCGAACGAATGCGGCAGAGCATCTTGAAACGCGCGTTCGCAGGCAAACTTGTGCCGCAAGACCCCAGCGACGAACCGGCGGAGAAATTATCGGAGAGGAAAAGTGTTGAGCGGAATCCAAGACCGAAACAGGTCTGAGCAAGGCCAAGTCTACTAGAGGAGGATTATTGTGAGTTCCCAAGAAATGTCTGAATTCGATGCTGCAAGGACGTTACCGGCTGAACTGGAGGGCGTGGACGTCGAGACATTACCGCCGGAGGAGGAAGATGATCTTCAGAGTGGCTATGTGCCCGAAGTTGATGAGAACCCCTTGCACGTTTCAGTCAGAGACCGACGACTAATTACACAACCGTACGATCTCATCATACAGACAATCGTAGACCAAATTCGTGGTGAAACTTTGATTGTACGACCCTCATACCAGCGCAGTTACG
>JBBSHK010000698.1:0-1828 GCA_038253185.1 Anaerolineae bacterium
AGCGCAGGTCACCGCGTTTTGTGATCTCGATCTCGCGCGCGCACAGGCGTTAGCGCAAGGAGGCGCGGCGCGCTGCTATACCGATTATCGCGCGATGTTGGAGCGAGAAAGATTGGACGCGGTGTTTGATAACCTGCCGCCCTTCGCGCGTGCCGACGAACTGGTGCTCGCGGCGCAGCAGGGCTGCGCGGTTTTTACGACGAAACCGCTCGCGCTCGACCTCGACACCGCGCGTACAAGTCTCGCCGCGATTGAGCGCGCGGGCGTGATCAACAGCGTCGGCTATATGTTCCGTCACAGCGGAATTACGGATTACGCCAAGCGGCTTTTGGCGGATCGACCGGTCGCGATGGTTTTGGGGCGAATGCTCGGCGCGAGGCCTAACGGTTGGAATGCGCG
Source organism: Anaerolineae bacterium (assembly GCA_038253185.1). Classification (GTDB taxonomy): domain Bacteria; phylum Chloroflexota; class Anaerolineae; order UBA4142; family SHND01; genus JBBSHK01. The sequence goes on from JBBSHK010000698.1 coordinate 400, forward strand.
GCGCGCGTTATCGGGCGGGCAGATGGTCGAAGGCAGCACGCATCTGTTTGATCTCGCGCGCTATTTCTGCGGCGACGTGAGTTCGGTTTTCGCCGTCGGTCGGCGCGTCACGGTGCCGGAGCGGGTGGACTATGAAGATGTGACGACGGTGAGTCTCGATTTCGCCGCGGGCGCGATTGGCAATATCGCGACGACCTGTGCGGTTTCACAATTCTATTGGGACTGTACTCTGATTGCGCGCGAGGCGCAGCTCGAGCTCGTGTTCGATGATTGGACCGTGCGCGGCACGCTCGACGGACAACGGATTGATTATCACGATTCGATCAGCGGCTATCCCGAACAAATCGCGGCGTTTATCCGCGCGGTCGCGGAACGCGATCAATCCTTGATTCGCTGTTCGTATCGCGAGGGGCTCGGCACATTGGCGACGACGCTCGCCGCGAATCGTTCGCTCGAAAGTGGCAAGCCGGAATCGGTCATTCCGTGAAACAGAAAATATCCATAACGCTCGCGCGAATCCTCACGCTGATTCTTTCATTGACTTTGATCGTCGGCATCGGCATCGCCGCGTTTCTCCTCTGGTCGAATTTTGCCCCCGCGTCCGCGTCCACCTCCGCGCCCCTCATCGAATTTCGCTCCATCGAAAGTGGCGAGGTGGTTTCAATTGCCGTCGCGATTCGCGGTGAACACCTGACGCGCGCGGAACTGTGGTCGGACAATCAGATGATTGCGCGCGAAACAAATCCCCATCCTGATCTGTCGAACTCGTGGACGGTCGCCTGGCAATGGACGCCGCCGGGCGCGGGCGTGTTCCCGCTCGCGGCGCGCGCCTTTGACGAGTCGGGACGTTATGGTGCGACCACGCTGGTCGAGGTGGTAATGCCGCCGCGCGGGCGTTTACTCTTTAGCTCGAACCGTTCAGGAAAATATTCGCTTTACTCGCTCGCGATCAATTCGCGCGAGACGACTCTTTTTTCGTCAAGTGAAGATCGCCAACCGAGCGTCTCTCATTCGCAAATGGTCGCGTACGCGCGCAACCAATCGGGCGCGTGGCATATTTTCACGAACGCGCTCGTTCCAACACAACCCACGGATTTGACTCCTGATTTGATTTCGGCGCAGCGACCGGCGTGGTCGGCGGATGGGCAGCACCTCGCGTTTGAAGTCACGCTGACGAATACGACGAATATTTTTGTCACGGACGCGCGCGGGAATAATCGCGCGCAAATAACGCACGGCGACAGTTACGATGGGCAGGCGAGTTTCAGCCCGAGCGGGGATCGGCTCGCCTTTGCCGCGCAGCAAGGTGGGCGGTGGGATATTTATTCGGTGAATCTCGACGGCAGCAATCTCACGCGCCTGACGAACGATGCGGCGCAAGACCTACAACCCGCGTGGTCGCCGGACGGAAATCGAATTGCGTTCACCA
>JBBSHK010000699.1:0-1828 GCA_038253185.1 Anaerolineae bacterium
CCTCAATGACCGCGCCGAAGTCGGGCGCATCCTGAGCGCGTTGGGCGATCCACGCGAAGATGTGAATTGTAATGTTCCATTGACCCTCCCTGTCACAGCGGGCGAATTCATTATGGGCGGTAATAAATACGATGACGAAAAGCCGCCGCACCGTGTCACCCTGAGCACATATCGCATCGGTAAATATCCCGTGACCAACGCACAGTATCGCCGCTTTGTCGAAGACGATGGCTATACGGAAAAATGGAAAGGGTGCTGGACGGACGCGGGCTGGAAATGGCGCGAAGAGAATCCAGTGCAACATCCCGAAGATTGGAACGATACAACGTGGAACTTTGACAATCATCCTGTGGTGGGTGTCTCGTGGTATGAAGCGGTTGCCTATTGCAACTGGCTGACGCAAACGGATAAGCCGGGGCGGACATTCCGCTTGCCGACCGAAGCGGAATGGGAAAAAGCCGCGCGCGGGACGGATGGACGCGAGTATCCGTGGGAAGGCGAGTTTGATGCTGCAAAAGCCAATACGTCCGAGTCGGACATCAATCGGACGACGGCGGTTGGACTCTTTCCGCGCGGTGCCAGTCCCAGCGGTGCTTTGGATATGGCGGGCAATGTGTGGGAGTGGTGCAACAGCATCGGCTACTATCAATATCAAGAGACAGGACCCGAGCAGGATGGTTCTGATTCGCTCGAAGGAACAGATCCACGTGCCGTGCGTGGCGGGTCTTGGAACAACAATCAGGTCGGCGCCCGCTGTGCTAACCGTGACAGGAACAATCCAAACAACCGTAACAACAATATTGGATTTCGTGTTGCCGAATCGGTCTGCCGAGCAGCCAGAAATGCGACACGTCATCACACGTGACGCGCCGCCGCGGCTCAAGGGAGAGCGACAGGTCTGATCCCGGCTGCACCGTCGCTCGCGTGAGTGGGCGCGGTCAGCCAAATAAAAATCGCCCTGTCCCCTCCGGTAATCCCGCTTGGCGTGGGACGAAAGTTGGAACAGGGCAACTCTTGGGCATACGCACCAAGGAGTGAGAGAGTATGTCTTCATTGATCTGGACAGACAAAGCGACCGTAAACGACGTCTTGGGGTTCGAAGATTATCGTCGCACGCTGGTGCGCGTCATTCAGGGCGCCGAGACCCCGATCACTATCGGAATCTTTGGACGTTGGGGCAGCGGTAAGACCAGCCTGATGCTGATGGTGCAAAAAGACCTCGGTGAGGCGAAAGCGCAAACGGTCTGGTTCGATGCCTGGAAGTATGATAAAGAGGATGCGCTGTGGCGCGCACTGCTGGTCGAGGTGCTGCGCACCTTGCGCGAAGCACTGCCCACCGAAGAGGCTCACGCGCGCGGCGAACTGCAAGATTTGCAATCGAGTCTCTATCAAAGCGTGGACCGCGACAAACTCGGCGGCGTCGAGATTGATTGGAGCAAACTGATAGAGACGACCGCAAAGGGCGTGGTCAAACTCACCTTGTCGTTCATACCCGCCGCACCCATCCTGCATCAATTAGCCAAAGGGTTGATGAAGGACGCGGATAAAGAGGCGGACAACTTGCTCTCTGCCATTCAGCGCGAAAAAGTGCGCTTGCACGAAGACCAAGTGAAATCATTGGAGCAGTTCCAAGCGGGCTTTGCTCACGCGGTCAAGACGTTTCTTCAAAAAACCAAACGTCCATTCGTCGCCGTCTTTATTGACGACCTTGACCGCTGTCTCCCTGAAAAGGCAATTCAAGTTTTGGAGGCCATCAAATTATTTATGGATGTGCCGGGCTGCGTTTTCATTCTGGGCGTAGATCGAATTGTGATCGAGAAAGGAATCG
>JBBSHK010000700.1:0-1827 GCA_038253185.1 Anaerolineae bacterium
GAAAAATAACTGGCACCTTGGGTGAGGTGCCTTCACGTCCGCAACTGCGGATACAACACGACGTCGCGAATCGAATGCTGGTTCGTAAAGAGCATTGTCATACGGTCAATGCCGAGACCTAGACCACCGGTCGGCGGCATACCGTGCTTGAGCGCCTGCACATAATCGTCGTCCATCTGCTGTGCTTCGACATCTCCCGCCGCACGCGCGCGCTGCTGCTGGAGAAAATTCATAAACTGGTCTTCGGGATCGTTCAGCTCGGTAAAGGCGTTGCCGACTTCCAGTCCGGCGATGAATGGCTCGAAGCGTTCAGTGACGCGCGGGTTCTCTGGTTTCTTTTTGGCGAAGGGCGAAATCTCTGCGGGATAATCGGTGATGAAGGTCGGCTCGATCAAGTTCGGTTCAACAAAGGTGCTCAAGATTTCGTCTACCTGTTTGCCCCACGTCGGATGCCGCTCGACGCGCAGATTTTTTTCTTCGATGCGCGCGTTGAGCAAATCGAGCTCACTGTCCACGTCAATGTCAATGCCGGTCGCGTCGAGGATCGCCTCGCGGATGCTGACGCGCCGCCACGACGGCGCAAGGTCCACCTCTTTGCCATCGAAGGTAATTTTGGTCGTGCCGAGCGCCGCTTCCGCGCACGCGACGTACACCTCTTCGACCAGCTTCATCATTTCGTAATAATCGGCGTACGCCTGATAACATTCCATCATCGTGAACTCGGGCAGATGTTTCGCATCCACACCCTCGTTGCGAAAATCTTTGCCGATTTCGTACACCCGCTCGAATCCGCCGACGAGCAGTCGTTTCAAATACAACTCGGTCGCGATACGCAAATACAAATCGCGGTCGAGTTCATTGTGATGCGTGGTAAAGGGTTTCGCCAGCGCGCCGCCATAGATGGGTTGCAAGACCGGCGTTTCGACTTCAATAAAGCCGTGGCTGTCCAGATACTGTCGCATCGCTGTCACTGCTTTGGCGCGCACGATAAAAACGCGGCGCACTTCCTCGCTCGACATCAAATCGAGATAGCGTTGGCGGTAACGCGTCTCGACATCTTTCAAGCCGTGCCATTTTTCCGGCATCGGCGCGACCGCTTTCGCGAGCATTTGAATGGCTTGCACCTGCACCGTAATCTCGCCGGTCTTGGTGCGAAAGAGTGTGCCTTCGACCTGCACGAAATCGCCGAGGTCAAAATCTTTCAGGAAACTTTTGTACGTCTCTTCGCCCAGCACATCTTGCTTTAACAAAAGCTGGATGCGCCCGCTGCCGTCGCGCAAATCGGCGAAGGTGATCTTGCCCGTCCAACGGTTCGCGGTCAAGCGACCGACGAGTCGTACCAGATCGGGATCGTCTCCGCGCTCGAAAATTTCCCGCGCCTCTTGCGCGGTGTGCGTGCGCGACGAACGCAATGGGTACGGTTCGATGCCGCGTGCGCGCAGCCGTTCAATTTTTTTATAGCGCTCGCGTTCGAGGTCCTCGAGACGATTGCCAAATTCATCTGCCATAAAGAGTTCCCTTTTACAAAGATAAAAGGTTGGAACGCCCTGACGCCCCAACCTTCCAACTCACACCCTTTGCACCTTCTAGTAGACGGCTCAAATAGAAGTCGTATGATCAAGTGAGCATCTCGACTGTCATTCTGAGCGGTTCTTGCGAAGAATCTCTAATAGACAACACAAATAAAAGTCGTAGTATGTCGGTCGATGTCATTTCGAGCGGAGTCGCAGATACCTTTAGGTGCGAGAAATCTCGGTTTCCACACCGCTGAGATTTCTCGTCGCTTCGCTCCTCGAAATGACACATCATACGAGTTTTATTTGATTC
>JBBSHK010000701.1:0-1827 GCA_038253185.1 Anaerolineae bacterium
GACCGACCCTTCGACAGGCTCAGGGCAGGCTGGAAATGATAAACCGACCACGAATGTGCTGCGCGTCATTTTCAATTTCACGCTGCTCGATTCGGACACGGGTGTGCAGAATGTGATTGCCGAACCGCGCGAGGACGGGCATTACGTCGTGAGTGGAAATTATTTATCACTGGATGGAATGTGGCGCGTGCGTGTGGTGGTGCGGCGCAAAGGGGTGGAAGATGTCAGCATCGAATTTCCGATTTACCTCGTCCCTCCCAGCGCGACCAAGCCGGACGATCCGCAAGCGCGCGCGTTGCTGCTCGCGTCGGAACAGCGGATGAACAAATTGACATCGCTGCGTTCGGTGCAGCAGTTGAACGATGGCAGCAACGGTGTGGTCGTGACGGATTACGAATATCACGCGCCCGACCGCGTGCGTTTTACAGTGGAAGGACAGGCGAATTCAATCGCAATTGGCGCGCAGCAATATTATCAGGACCAGAACGGGCAATGGAGTCAGCGGGCGCGCGTCGATCCGTTTGTCTTTCCAAAATTCGATCAAGCCGCGCAGGCGAAATCGGTGGAATTGGGGCGCGCGGAAAATGTCGGCGATGAGCCGGCGCAAATCGTCCGCTTTGCTATAGCGAATTCGAGCGGCGGCGGTGACATTCATTACGCGTATTGGATTTCGAAGCGCGACCAACGCCTTTTGCAATTCGCGATGCAGACCGAATCGCATTATATGATGCAGTACTATACCGACTATAATGCGCCGAACATTGCGATTGACGCGCCCGCGAATGTGGCGCCACCGACCGCGGTCGCGCTCGCGCCCAATAACGGCGACTCTGGCACAAATTCCGCGCGAGTCTTGAGCAACGGACGCGCGCGCGGATTCATCACCGGCGATCTCGAAGGCGATGGCGCGCTCATCTTGCTCGTGGCGGGAATTGTGATTGGGCTGGTCGGCAACGCGGCACGACGAGAACGTCGCGCGCGTCTGACCGCAATGGGAATTGGGATCGCGTGCACTCTCGCCGGCATTTGGATGTTTGTCGACGCGGTGAACGCGACCACTTCCAGCGCGGCGAACGCGCCGGTTTCGACCCAGAGCGCGTTGGCAGGGCAGACGGTCTATCAACAAAATTGTACGAGCTGTCACGGCGCGAGTGGGAAGGGCGATGGTCCGGCGGCGGGGAGTTTGCCGGTCAAACCTTTCGACTTGACGACCCACGTGCTCTTGCACGATGAACAATATTTGCACGCGGTCATTCTGAATGGCCGCGGCTATATGCCGGCGTGGGGCGATAGGTTGACACAGGACCAGATCAGCGAGGTGATCGCGTACATCCGTTCATTGGCGCTCAAGGCGCAGCGCGAAAATCCGCGACCCGGCTTTACGCCGCAAGCGCCGTGACGCGCGGACGATTTGGATCTGTCTAAAATTTATAGAGACACAGAAACGACCTCGCGCGATTCGCGCGAGGTCGTTGGTTTTCTGTCGTGAGCGTATCAGCGTTACGGCGTGGGCCGGTCGAAGGCGATGCCTTTCAACATGACCGTTCGTCCCAACACTGTTATTTCTCCAGTGGTTCGGTTGATCGTGACGAAAAACGCCGGGGCGTTTGGAGAACACCACCAATCGTGAATGGCGGCGTAGAGCGTTCCCGCTGCATTGACTGCGAATCCCTCGATCGGCAAGTCGGTCTGACCAGACGAGCACTGCGTCGGTGGACCATTCTTCAAATGGGTGATTGGCTGCGGCGCGCCCGTGGCTTTATCGACGCGGTCCAGGGTGCCTTCCTCTGTACAATGGGAGAGCAACGGTGTTCCCGACGGCGCGAA
>JBBSHK010000702.1:0-1822 GCA_038253185.1 Anaerolineae bacterium
ACCCGCCGCGAAACCCGCCGCCGCGAAAGTGACGCCCGCGCCCAAGCCCGCGGCTGCCGCGCCGAAAGCAGAAGGCGCCACTTCCGCGACGAGTCAGACCACCGAAGCCGCCGCGAAAGCAACTCCGGCTGCCGCGACAGTAAAGCCCGGCGCGACAGTTGAACCCGCCGCGCAGTCCGCTGCTCCCGCCGCCAACACCGGAGCCAAAGCAGAAACAGAAGGGACCGCGACGAAACCCGCGAGCGATGCGGTTCAGCCCGCGCCGGGAATGGTTTCAAAAGTCGAATCCCCCGCGACCGAAATGAAGCAAGGCGTTGAGGCTCCGAAGGCAACTCCGATTCCGCAGCCAGCTGCGACCAAGACCGAGGTGACGCCTCATGCGACCAAAGAGGAAGCGGGCAAAGGTGGCGATGAAATAAATCCGCGCACGGTGGACGTTGCTGAACCCGCGACGCCGGAACCCGACGCAAGCGCGCCAATTGCGGCTGGGCGCGGTGAAGTGCGACCGATTCCCGCGAACGAGCCGGACAAAATTATGTCCGAGCGCACCTACAACCCTCCCGGCCAGCGTGACCCCAACAAGCCCGCGCTGGAAGGGCTTCCGAGTGCCACGCCGCAAAATGAAGCCAAGCTGGAAGAATTGAAAGCCGACGCCGATTTCGCGGCGAAGGTCGAACCGGTGCATCGCGAACTGGCGAAAGGCACCGCTGTCGCGGAGACGGAGGCGCGGCGCATCGAAAAAGAGCAAGAGGCAGAAGTCGCCGCCAAGCTCGACGCGCGCGAGGCGGACGAAGGCGGACTGCGAGAAACGGAACCGGGCGCGGGCGAATCGAAAGAGGCGACGAAAAAATTCCAAAGCACGATCGCTCACCGCGAGACTGCTGATAAACAACCGGCTCAAGAAAATGTTTTGGTGCAGCCGTCCGCGATAGAGTCCGAAGTCGCGACCGAAAGTTTTCGCAGCGATGTGACTGAACCGGATGAGAGTCATAAAGAAAATCCTGCGAGCGAAGGTGGAACCTTTGCCGAGCCGCCGCAACCAGATCAGGACAAACCGGGAAGCTGAGGCAGATAAATGTCAACACCTATGACGACCGCGCTCGACAGCAATCAAACGGCGCACGACCGGCAAGCGACCGCGCAGATGCCGCCCATTGAGAAATCGCGCGTGTTCGATCCGCAAGGACTCGCGGAAATGATTCGCGGCGCGGTGCCGGACGCGGTTGTTTCGACTTCCCCCGCGGGCATCGTGCTGAACTCGGACAAATTGATTGACACCATCGCGTATCTAAAGAACGCGCCCGATCTGGGTTACGATTATTTGAATCAAGTCACCAGCGTGGATTGGCCCGATCACTTTGAAGTTGTGTACCACTTGTCATCGATTGAACGCGGCGGGCCTCCGATACCGCTCAAAGTGAATCTGAACGACAAGGCGAGTCCGACGGTGCGCTCGATTGTGCCGCTGTATGCGGGTGCGGAGCAGCAAGAGCGCGAAGTGTATGATCTGATGGGCATTCGTTTTCTCGGTCATCCGAACCTGCGCCGCATTATGATGTGGGAAGGTTTTGAAGGGCACCCGCTGCGCAAAGATTATCACGAGCCGTACTACGAGCAAGAAAAAAAACCGCTCGACTCGCGTTGGGATCAAGGTCATCACGTCATCAACGAAGACCGCAACCCGTGGCACGACAATGTCCGCTATCCGCCAAAATTTGATCCGACCACTTACGTGCCGCCGCGCGAAATAGTTCGCTCGATACCGAGCTTTAACGAAGCGGATTCGTCGGGGCTGCGAACGCAACCGATTGTTATCAATATC
>JBBSHK010000703.1:0-1812 GCA_038253185.1 Anaerolineae bacterium
CACGACGAGATTCAAGAACTGATACCGAGTTATGTGATCGGCGCGTTGGAAGCGGATGAAGCCGCGCGGGTCGAGAAGCATACCCGCGCATGTGACCGCTGTACGCTCGCGCTCGCGGAATATCAATCGGTCGCGGGTGCGCTTGCCTACACGGCGCCGATGGCAGAACCACCAGGTAGTCTGAAAGCGCGGGCATTGGAGCACGCCACCGCGTCGCACAAAATTCTACAAGGCGCTCGCCCTCGAATTGCAACTCGCGCGCCGATAAGGCGCACCCGTGACAATTGGTGGCAGCGTCTCGGGTTCACACCGCTGCTTGCCGGCGTGGCGACCGCGCTGATCATCGGCTTGCTCGCGTGGAATGTCTGGCAGATCAATCAACTGAATCGCCAGTTCGAAGCACAGCGCAACTTGACGACGCTGATTGCTTACGAGAACGGTTCGGTGGTCACGGTGCGCGGGACTAATGGCTCGGCGGAATCGATTGGCAAATTGTACGTCGACCCCGATTCAAATGTCGCCGCGCTCGTTACCGTCAAGATGCCTCCCCTCGGCGCGGGGCAGGTCTATCAAGTCTGGCTCACGCAGAAAGATGGACACCTCGTGAGCGGGGGAACATTTACTCTGGACGATGATGGAGATGGTTGGCTGTTGGTGCGCGCGGCACAGCGCTTGGACGCCTATACTCACGTGGCGATCTCACCCGAGCCACGGGGCGGTTCGTTGAGAATGACCGGAACGCCTTTGCTCGAAGCGGCGCTGACGCTTCCATAACCGGAGAATTTGGCGAGTTACAAAAATTTTAGGTGAGGCGAGAAGTCGAACTTCTCGCCTCATTTCGTTTGTATTTGAAGGAAAGTATTTTTTCGAACCAGGAGGAAACATGAGACGCCTTTTTGGATTTTTTGTCGCCGCATTCGTGCTCGGCACTATCATGCTCGGCAGTTTCGCCCCAACTATTTCCGCGGCACCCTTCGATCACGGAAGGAACATCCAGTCCCAAGCGGGTTTGGCTCAGGTCGCGCCTTGTATCACAGTCACCACGACCCCCACCCCAACCCCACCGCTGACACTCACGCCCGTTCCGACTTGTACGCCGACTGTCACAAATACTGCTACGACCACAAATACTCCCGCCACGCCCAGAGCAACTTCCACTTTTACTCGAACCGCGACACCGGGGGCAACGGCGACCGCAACGGCGACCAGCAAGGGAACGCCTAGCGGCACGATCACACGGACGCCCACGCGCCTCGCGACAGTTGCATCAGCCGTGACGGTTGTGGTGACCGCAACTGATACTCCGACCGACACGCCGACGCCCGCGTGCCCAAGCGCCACGCCGACTGCCGAGACTATCACTACCGCGACACCAACCGCAGCCGGAACAATATTGAATGTCGGTGCAGGCGAGGTCAATTCAGTGCTGGCTGTCGCCGTGATTGTGCTGTTGCTTGCGCTCGCCGCGTCGCTTGCTTATATCGCCAGTTTGCTGCGCCGACGCCCCGTCGTCGTCCGCTAACCGATCGAGCACGAGGAGCTTGCGTCACCACACCGATGGCGTGTTGATGCGAACTCGAAACTCACGTAAAATGATGAGGCGTGGAACCCTCCCCGCCTCATGTATTTTTGCGCGTTTCATTTAGACGCTCGTCACAACCTGAACGTCGGAGGATATTGATGAAGCTCAAGGCTTTGGTTTTCATCTGGGCATTTCTTTTCGCGCTCTTATTGTTGATCGTGTTCGCGCAAGCGGGCACCGCCGCGCCTTCTCTGCAGAGCGGCACCGAGACTCCCGGACTTCCGCCGTTC
>JBBSHK010000704.1:0-1812 GCA_038253185.1 Anaerolineae bacterium
AATTCAAATCTATCGGGTTATAATTCAAAATTAAAGCAAAACGCCGAATGTATATGACTGGTAAGCGCCTCTCAAATAACCCCTTCACGGGCGTTGAACACTGGCCAGCAAAACAGTACGCCAAGCGACTTGACTTCGACTGCTTCGAGAGTGTTCCCAAATTTTGGGCGAGCGGGGCGCGTCACGAATTATAACTTCGTGAACTGCACAAGCAACTCAGTGAGTGTTAACCCAATTGGAGTTAAAGTGAGCAACGATTCTCGACAAATTCAACAGCGCGTGTCGGAGCAGCGTGAAAACATTCTCGAATTTTTCCGCGACATTGTGGCGATCCCCTCGATGATGGGCGACATCAAAAGTGTCGGCTCGCGCGTTGGCGAAGAAATGCAGCGGCTCGGATTTGACAAAGTTCGCTTTGACAAGATGGGCAATATTCTTGGGTGCATCGGTTCTGGTTCGCGCGTTCTCGTTTACGACTCCCACATCGACACGGTTGGCATTGGCGATCCGAGTCAATGGCAGTGGGACCCGTTCGAGGGCAAAGTCGAAAATGGAATTCTGTATGCGCGCGGCGCGGGCGACGAAAAGCAGTCCACGCCCGGAATGATTTATGGTCTGGCAATTGCGCGCGATCTCGGTTTGCTCGACGGCTTTACCGCGTACTATTTCGGCAATATGGAAGAAGATTGCGACGGCATCGCGCCGAACACGTTCGTTGAAGTCGACCCGCAGGTGCGACCCGATTACGTGGTCGTCGGTGAGCCGACCGAAATGAATGTCTACCGCGGACACAAAGGACGCGTCGAATTAAAAGCCGTGACGAAAGGTCGCTCGATTCACGCCGCGTCGAATCAACTCGGCGATAACGCGATTTACAAAATGCTGCCGCTCATCGCGGGCGTCCGCGATTTGAACGATCAACTGCACACCGATCCGTTCTTGGGACAGGGGCGTATCACGGTCAGCAAGATTGAATGTCAGACGCCCTCCATCAACGCAGTGCCGGACGAATGCACGATTTATATTGACCGCCGCTTGACCTTTGGCGAGACGAAAGAGGAAGCGATTCAGCAAGTCGAGGCGTTGATTTCAAAAGAGCAGCGCGACCAAATCCGCGTCGAAGAATTATTTTACGACGCGCCGAGTTACACCGGTTTTGTTTTTCCGGTGGACAAATATTATCCCGCGTGGGCGCTGCCCGAAGCGCATCCGCTGGTGCAGGCAGGACTGGAGACGGTGAAAGCATTGTGGGGCGGCACACCAAAAACCGGCAAACTAAATTTTTCGACGAACGGCACGTACTGGGCGGGTAAGGCGAATATCCCGACGATCATGTTCGCCGCGGGTGTCGAAACTACCGCGCACGGTTTGCTCGACCAATGTCCGCTGGACGACATGGTGCGCGCGACAGAGTTCTACGCGCTGCTGCCAAAGATGTTGGGTGATATGAAATGAAGATGACTCTAAAAGAATGGGCAGAAGAATATCGCCGCGTGAATGAGTTGGAAGAAATCGAGCGACGCGAGTGGCTGCGGAATTTGACAGTCGAGGAGAGCGTGCGGATTTATCAGGAGTTGTGCCGGATGGTCGCGAATTTGCATGACGAAAACGATCCGGTGTTGTGGGAAATGCGGATGGCGTATTACCGCGATTGGGAAGAGAAGATGCAGCGCATGGCGCGCAAGCAAGGTCATGCTATACGAATCTAAAGCGCTGCGCCGGCTCAAAGAATTTCTGGAAGCGAACGAAATTCCGTATATGGTCATTGGCGGCTTGGCAGTGTCAATCTGGAGTGAACCGCGTACGACCAAA
>JBBSHK010000705.1:0-1798 GCA_038253185.1 Anaerolineae bacterium
TTGAGAGTTGAAAGTTGAAAGTTGAAAGTTGCGAATGAACTTCGAACTTGTAACCTGCAAGCTACGACTTGCGACCTTTGACTTGTAACCTGTGACTTGACCTGCTACTCACTACTCTCTCCCACTAACGACTAATAACGAACAACTAACAACTATCACTTTCAATGCGTTCTCAGCTACCTCGTCTCGTCTTTTCATTCGCCGTTGGACTGTTCGGCATCGGCGCGCTGATCGTGCTCACCGATTTTCGCGCCCTGTTCGCGCAAATTCTCCCGCTGCTGTTTTTCACGCTGCTGTCTTTCGTAGTTAAACGCGCCGGTGTAAATGCCGGCGAGGACACGCTGCACAGTCTGGTCGGCATTGTGGACCTTGCCGCCGTTTTTATTTTCGGTCCAATCGTCGGCGCGTGGGTACCCGCGGTCAGTAGTGTATTTTATGTGCTGCTGAATTCGGTCGCTTTGGGTCGTCGCAGCGCGCGCTTGCTGCTCGAAGCGCCGCTTTTCAGCGCGGGACTGCGCGCCATAATTTCTCTGGCGAGCGGCAGTGTGTATCTGGCGCTCGGTGGCGCGCTGCCGCCGCGCGATCTCGGAATCGTGAATGCGATTCCGACCGCCGCCGCGCTCGCGATCTGGTACCTGCTCGACAATGCCGCGTGGGCGATTGTAGAAGCGATGCGGCTGGGCACGCGCGGATTTTACAAATTATTTCGCGAGACGCTGGCGTATTCGCTGCTGGTCGAACTCGTGCCGCTGCCCTTCTCGATGGTCATCGCGGCGGTCTATACCACCTTCGGCGATGCCGTTCCCGGCACGCCATTCGGCGGTCTGACGCGTCCCATTTTTTTACTCCTCGCCGCGGGGTTGATCGGGATCGCGTTCGTGCTGCAACGATTCGCCGAGACGCAAAGACACTTGCAGCGGCGCTCGAATGAACTGCTCGCGCTGAATCAATTCGGCGACGCGGTGGCGCACGCGGGCTTTGACGCCGACAAGGTGCTCGAACTTTTGTTGGAATACGCGCGCCGCATTTCAGCCGGTGATCTCTACCGGATTGAATTGTTGAACACGGAACGCGACCGCGTCAAGCTTCGCGCGGAATATTTTCACGGCGAGACAGAATGGACGCGACGCGAAGAAGAACCTTCTCCCGCGGTGATCTATATGCGCGATCATCCCATGTCGCTGCTCGCGCGCGATCTTGAACAAGATCAACTGCCTTTTCCGTTCAACCCACGCCTGAATGGACACGCCGCGCGCTCCGCGATTTTCGTGCCACTGCTCGCGGGCGAAGAGTTGACGGGGATATTGACCGTGCTGCGCCGCAAAGCGCGTGGGCTGTATCCGGTCAATCAGCGCAACCTGAACGCGATGGCGAGTCAAGCCGCGGTCGCATTGGACAAGGCGCGTCTCTATGCGACCGAACGCCGTCGCGCGACCCAACTCGCGATTGTCAGCGAGCTCTCGCGGCGCGTGGCGCAATTCCTAGACCTCGACGTGCTCTTGCAGCAGGTGGTGAAGGAAATCCGCGACCGCTTTGGCTATTCCAACGTTCACCTTTTCACGACCAACGAGCAGCAGGATTTAATATTTCGCGCCAGCACACATCCTTTGAGCGATCAATGGCGCGCGCGCGGCGAAAAATTTGGCGCGGGGCAAGGCATTGTCGGCGCGGTGGCGCGCAGTGGCGAGGCGCTGGTGGTGCCGGACGTTTCTCAAGACGCGCGCTATTTGCCGGGTCCCGATCAGGCGCTGTTGAACACGCGCTCCGAAGTTGCGGTGCCACTCATCGTTGGGCAAAA
>JBBSHK010000706.1:0-1798 GCA_038253185.1 Anaerolineae bacterium
AGCTGCCTTCATTCCAAAATCTTTTTGAGAAAATATTTTTTCCAGCGCAGGGGATAATCTAACTCGCCGTACACTTGATAACCGTGCTGTTGGTAAAACTCAGGGGCTTGAAAACTGTAGGTGTCAAGAAGGGCAAGCTGCGCGCCGCGCCGAATGCCTTCGCGTTCCGCCGCTTGCAGCAATTGCGTACCGTACCCGCGCCCGCGCGCATCCGCGCGCACCCAGAGCTTGTTCACCTCCAACACTCCTCCCCAAGTCCAGCCGTACACGCCCGCCATGATTTGACCGCGCTCGTCGCGTAGAAAAATTCCAAGCAAGCGTCCATCGTCAATCCGCGTCTGCGCGACATTGTATTCGTACAAACCGTCGTCCAGCACGCGGACGTCCTGCGCGTCAGGGTCTGTTTCAATCACCAAATCTGGCACTGACATTATTTCCCACTATGATAAGTTCACAACAGACTCTAGTCGGGATTCTCGTCCTCCGACGCGGTTCCTGCGGGTATATCCTCGGCAGTGGCATTGCTCGCGGCACTCGCCAGGTCTGCGTTTGTCTCGTCGCCGGCGCGACCGATTTGAAGCTCGACCGCATCACGCAGTTCGTCGAGCGTAAACGGTTTGGGGATCGCCACGATGCCTTTGGAAGGCAGCCAGCCCTCCGTTTCGCGGAGCGCTTTCAAGTTCGTGCTGCAGAGAACGATCGGGATGTGGTCGGTCTCGCGGCTCATCTTGAGCTTTTGGATGAGCTGCCAACCTTGAACTTCGCGGTCCAGCGGAGCACAGTCGGCGATAATGAGATCAGGCTTGCCATGTCTAACATTATCCAGATCGCGCGTGCCATACCCGTGCAGCGTGACCCGGTAGCCCTCGCCCGTCAAAAGCTCCTTGAATAGTTCTAGAATTTCTTCGGTATCATTAAAGACCATAATATGTTTTGGCAACGTCGTTACTCCTGGAAAAAAATCTGTCTCATGAAATTATAACGTAAGATTGAATCGCGCGATTCAGGCAAACGCCTTTGTGCCGGGCAACTGCTCGTTCTATTTGCGCGGAATTACCCGTCGGACTTTTGGCTGTGTCTCGTTATAATTACAGCGTTTAGAGTGAGCAGGTTCAGCGAAAATTTTGGCGCGTGAATCATGCTCGTGATTTTATGCTGGGCATTGGCAACCTGAGACAAGTAATTTGAGAATGGACAATACTGCGCGCATTATCGTACTGTATGGGAAACCCGGTCTCGATACCGACATTCTAAAAAGCTATTTGATCGCTTCCGGCTATCACGTAAAATTCGTGACCACTTGGGAGCGCGCGCTCGAAACCATAATCGCGCATCCTTCCGCGATCACCGTGATTGCGGTGCACAAGGAGCCGCGTGAATTGATGCAACTCGCTCACGAAATCCGCGCCGGCACACACGACGACACCAGTCACATTATGATTATGAACGGCGAGAAACCCTTCAAGCCGGATCTGCCGCGCGTCGAAGTGATCATTCGCCCCTATTACTTGTCCGATGCGGTTCATCGCATCGAGGCGATTACGAAAGACAGTGCGTTCAACAGCCGTGGCTCTCGTTTCTAGTCCCCCATTTGCGCGCCACCCTCGCGAGATTTAGAACAACACCGCTCTCCTTCAACGAAAGAGCGGTATTTTTATTGCCACCTTTGCTCACTCGCCCTAAGAAAGTGTTTTGAAAATCCTTCGACTAAAGTCGAATGGCAAGCGAAAAGGTTAAAACGTTTGGGTTTTAGGCTTTAGCCTGTTCCCTTGCCAGCAGGTTTCAACCTGCGGAATGA
>JBBSHK010000707.1:0-1798 GCA_038253185.1 Anaerolineae bacterium
AGCTCCTTGACCCATCTCGAACCCCCACCTGCTCCCCCTTGCCAAGGGGGAGTGAGAGGGGGTGGTTGCGCGCAATGATAGCACTGATGTTCGCGAAAAACAAGGAGTTGTGAATGTGGCCATTCGTTTCTTTTGAATGTGGGGATATCAATATTGTGGATGAGCGCTACACTCACGCTCGTGGCGCGCGGTGATTGAAAGCTATCGAGCACGGGCGCGAGGTGTTGAAAACAGTGAACGTGCGCGGTTCGAGACACGGGTGGCGATTGAAAAGATTGAAGAAGGCAGAATTTATTTTGTCTCACAAAAATCCAAGACAAAGCCCCTCGATTTCACGAGGGGCTTTTCGTCACGAACAGATATGTTTCAACCCGTCATTAGAATGCTAAGGAGCGAGTAGGTACCCACCGACAAATAACACCGAACCGACGACTATTGTGTTCAAAGTGGAATATGTTCTGAACACAATTTTTGGGTAGAATTCGCGTTCAGTGCTATATTTGATTGTGACATCTCCTTCATATCCGCCAATCTTCAGGTTGACTGCTCTGTAACTGAGATTATTTTCGGTGTCGGCACCAATTCTCCCAGCAGAAATACTAATTGTGCCATTGAATATGTTAAACTCCTGATCCTTGACACTGATTGTTCCATCTTGAGAAATCACGATGTTCTTCTCCGGATGAATATTGATCTCACCTTGTACGTTGTGAGTCGTGTAATATACCCACCCAAATGTCCACCATTTCAGTCTGGGTGTGTTCAATTTGAGACCGAAAGTGAATGGCAGTGATTGCTTCGATAAGTAACACGAGGGAGAACGCAATGAAGCAGATGCGTCAGCTACCTGTGTGTTATCGAGATCTAACATCGGGTATGTGCCAGTTGGCCTAGTGCCGCCATTCATGGACTTGAACGCACTACTGTCATCGCATGGACTAGAGTTGTTATTGAACTTTAGCCGAGCCGACGAACCCGCAACTCCGCCAAAATCCAAGTCAAGCGGCGGCATTTGCGTCGCAAATCCATGTGCATCTGTCAGGTTGGTCGGATTGTCATTGACGTACATATACCGATGCAGTGACATCGGGTCGTTTGGCTGTCCGCGATACAGATCCTGCGTCAGCCACGTCCCTGTAGTCGGGTCATAGTCGCGCGCGCCGAAATAGTTGAGTTCGGTCTCTTGATCCCACGGCTTGCCGCTGAAGGTCAGGTTGTTGTGCGGGTCGGTCTTGTTGCTCGCGTTGTCGGGACCGTTGTTGTCCATCAGGCGACCATACGGTGCGTAAGTGTACTCCTGTACTTCGCGTCCAGACTGATTCGTCCACGCGCTCACACTTCCGAGACCATCATAATGATAAAAGTATTGTTGACCCTTGCCTTGCCCTTGTGTGTCTTGCCAACTGAGCGCGCGTGACAAGTCGCGATAGTAGAAGGTGGGCGCGGGCGAGCCGGGCGCGGTGTACTCTGCCAGCATATCGTAACCCAAGCCGTCGTACAGCAAGTCCGCTGTCTTGCGAACACCTTTGTCCGACACACCACGCTCCATGCGGCGACCGAGCCAATCGTAAGTAAAGTCCAGCGTCGCGTCCGCCACTTGCTTACCATTCGACTGCACGTCAAAGGTCTGCGCGCCCGCGAGGCGGTTTTCAAAGTCATAGCTGTAGTTGATCACGCGCGTCGCGCCGTTCATCGTCACACGGTCGCCGTTGTTGTTGTAAGCGAACTGGGTCGCGCCCCCGGTGAGCATCTGGTTCGCGGCGTTGTAGGTATAGTTCGTCGTCACCGGCGCGGGCAG
>JBBSHK010000708.1:0-1795 GCA_038253185.1 Anaerolineae bacterium
CATTGACACGCCCGCTAAAGAAACTTATACTGCCGAAAATGTTCAAGGTTGAAGGTTTGATTTAACTTTTAGCTTTCAACCTTTAACTTTCAACGTTCACCGGAGCCGAGATGATCGAGGGAGTTGAATTCAAACCGCTGACGACCCACCACGACGAGCGCGGCTTTTTTCGTGAATTGATTCGTGTGAGCGACCCGATTTTTCAGGAGGGCTTTGGGCAGTGGAGTCACACCAAGTCGTTCGCAGGCACGGCAAAGGCGTGGCATATTCACCATCATCAGACCGATTGGTGGTACGTCGCCATCGGCACGATCAAGGTCGCGCTCTATGACACGCGCGAGGATTCGCCCACGCGCGGTCAACTGGAGGAACTATTGCTCGGTGATACCAACGACGCGCAGATTCTAAAAATCCCGCCCGGAGTCGCGCACGGCTATAAAGTTCTCGATGGACCCACGCATCTTTTTTATATCACTTCGAATATTTACGATCCGAACGACGAGGGACGAATTACCCACGACGACCCGAGCATTGGGTACGATTGGAACAAAGGAAGCGAAATCAAATGAACAATGCACAACGCACAATGGAAAATGAATTCCGCATTGTTAATTGTTCATTGACCGTTGTCCATTGATGCAAGACAAATCCATCAAGCTCGGCAATCCTTCCTACGTCTGGCGCTACGGACAGAACCGGCGTCTCAAGCTGATTCGCGAATTTTTGCCGCTCGCCAATGCGCGCGTGCTCGACCTCGGCTGCGGTATCGGCGCGTATGTGGAACAATTCCGCGCGCTCGAGGCGCACGCGTTCGGCGTGGACGTTGATCTCGAACGCTTGGTGAGTGGACACACCGAAAAAAATCTCGACACGCTCGCGCTCTCCGTCTCCGAAGCACTGTCCTTTGGCGAAAATGTTTTCGACGGAGTGCTGCTGCACGAAGTGATCGAGCATGTGGACGACGACCGCCAGACGATTCGCGAGGCGCACCGCGTGACGAAACGCGGCGGCGTGGTGATCGTCTTCGCGCCGAACCGCTTATATCCGTTCGAGACGCACGGCGCGTATTTCGGCAAGCGTTATGTCTTTGGCAATATTCCCTTCGTAGGCTATTTGCCCGATGGACTGCGTCAGCGTTTTGCGCCGCATGTGCGCGCCTATCGTTCTCACGACATCCGCGCGCTGTTCGCAGGACTCGACGGAAAATTTCTCACGCACACCCAGATTTATCCGGGCTATGACAAGATCGCGCGTCGTCGTCAGAATCTCGCGCGCGTGTTTCGCGGCATCACCTATACGCTGGAGAATACGCCGCTGCGCGCGTTTGGCTTGTCCCATTTTCTGGTGTGGCAAAAGGATTAGCGAGAACGCGAGAAACCAATTCAATCCCCGCTTTAAATTTAAAGCGGGGATTCTTTTATACGGAGAAAAGGTTCAGGAAGGGCGACGGCTGAGGCGATATGCGACAATCCCGACGATGCCCGCGAGGAGGATTGCGCCGAGCACGAGCAGAAAGAGCAGCGCGGTTTCAGTGCCACCCAAGCCTGTGCTGGTAGGTGACGGAGTAGCAGTCTCGATCGGTGTGCCCGTCGTCGTCGGCGTGAGCGTGGGAGTATCGGTCGGCGTGTCAGTGAGCGTCGCGGTGATTGCCAACGTGATTGCGGGCGCGCCGGTGGCAACGGGCGCGCCGGTATTCGTCGGCGCGGACGTGCGCGTGGGCGTTGCGCTGATGGAGACATTCGTGCGCGTCGCAAGCGGCGGCGTCGCGGTGACCACGACGGGCGTGTTAGTCGGC
>JBBSHK010000709.1:0-1791 GCA_038253185.1 Anaerolineae bacterium
AAAAGGTGGACGTGGTCGAAATTTTCATGCGACCAGAAGAAATTCCGCCGGTGGTCGATCAAGCAATCCAGATCGGCGCGAAGGTGGTGTGGATGCAAGAAGGCATTGTGAATGAAGACGCCGCGGAGAAAGCGGAAGAGGCAGGACTGACCGCCGTGCAGAATATGTGCATGCGCGTGGCGCATAAATATTTTCGAGCGCAGGGGAGAATCTAACAACGGCGGACGAGGGAGGACTGACGGTCGATGCAGTTGAGCTTCCGTCCTTCGTCACCGGTCGTTCGTCATAATCGGGGTGACCTCATGAGCAACGTAGTCGTATTCGTTCACGGCGCGGGCAAGCAGATGAGCAATTATTATAAAGAGCCGCTCGCCGCGATCACCAAGATTCTAGGAGCGGAGCCGCCGGCGGTGCCGGTCTATTACGCGGACATTACCAATATCGGCTCGCCTGTCGGAATTGCCGCGACGCCCGCGAAGAAGAGTTCGCGCGGGAAAAAATCGACCACGCGACGACGCAAGCCGCGCGCGAGCTCTACCACCGTGCCCGATTCACCGCAAGTGACACAGTTCAAGATGGCGTTCGCGATGCAGGTGCAAGCGGACCTAAACGCGCTGCCGCCGTCCGAGCGCACCACCGCGCTTTTTTCGATCCCCGGTCAAATGATTGCTGAACTGCTCGCGACCGATCTGAGCGAAATCGCGCGCTATCTGTTCAACTCGGACACTTTCAACAAAATTCAGAAGCGGATGCGCGAGGGTCTCGATCAAGCCGCCAAGCAGGGAGACTCTATCGTGATCGCCAGTCACAGTCTCGGTACGGTCGTCGCGTTCGACGCGCTGCACGCGGTCGCGTCGGAATATAAAATTGACCGCTTTTACACACTGGGTAGTCCGCTCGCGAAATTGCGGCGGCTCGGTCTGCGCGCGCCCGACCTGGGCACGATCCCTCAATGCGTGAATGAATGGCTCAATTTGTATGACACCACGGACGCGGTCGCGAACGCGTTGGGTCCGGCGTTTCCGCTGCCGGGTTATCGGCTGCGCGATATTTTTGTCGATGTCGCGCAAGCCCCAATTCCTTCACACGATTATTTTGGCAATCCAGAGACGCTCAAGGAAATTGCATCCGCGCTGCAATGAAAGTCCTTCAAGCCCAGTCGAGAACAAAAGAGAAGAGCCACTCGATTGAGTGGCTCTTTTTGTTTGGATGCAATCAAGACGGTTATTGCTGTGGCGCGACAGGAATGTCGGACTGCAAGCCGGTCAGTCGCTTGACATCCGCCGGGACATATTCGGGCGAGAAAAAGCGCTCGATGTGCGTGTCCGGCGACTCGCGCGTTTTTTGCAGCCATTCCGAAATTGCCTGAGCGCGTTTTTGCTGCAGCGTGTTCGGATCGAGCGGATGGTTTGGATCTTTTTCCAAAACCTGAATAATGTGAACGCCGAAGGTCGTCGTAATCGGATCGCTGACCTGCATCACCGTTAGACCGAACACTGCATCCTCGAATGGCTTGACCATCTGCCCGCGCGGGAACCAATCAAGGTCACCGCCTTTTGCTTTCGAGCCGGTGTCGAGCGAAACTTCCGCCGCGACTTTGGCGAAATCCTCGCCCGCCTTTAATCGTGCTTCGGCTTTTTGCGCCTCGTCAAAAGTCTTGACCAAAATGTGACGCGCATGTACTTCTTCGCCGCTGGTCGGGACTGCTTTACCAAGAACCTCGTTCAGCTTTTTGCGATACAAATTAATCTCGATTACGCGACGATAATCTTCGTAGGTGTAATTCTGCTT
>JBBSHK010000710.1:0-1789 GCA_038253185.1 Anaerolineae bacterium
AAATTGCCGGAGATTGGCTCGGCGCTGGGGCGTTCACTGCGCGAATTCCGAGAGGCGACTACGGGTCAAGTGAAAAGTACCTCGACGATGGATGTGGAAAAAAAGCGCGAGGACTGAACGTAGATTCTCCTCCTACAAGTGGGTGATGCAAACACCGCGTGTCTCTTGGACACGCGGTGTTTGCGCGTTTAGCGGTTCCTCATTAGAATGACAGGAGCTTTAATGCGAGAGTGCCGCGCGTGTTTCGCGGCGATGCAACTGGACCAGCAACATGGTCGAAATAATTCCGAGCAGCGCGGTCAGCGAGATCAGCCCATCAATGCCGCGCGCGTCCGCGAAGGGTCCCGCAATCAATGTGCCGAACAATTGCCCGATGCCGAAAAAGACAGAATACAATCCCATAATCGCGCCGCGATCGCTCGGGTCATCTTCCGTCACGTCGGCGAGGTAGGTCAGCGCGGCGGGAGTGAATCCACTGACGACCATCAACGCGAGTAGCGCGCCGCCGAGATAAATCGGAATCGCCGGTGCGGACAAACTGACGGCATGATTAACGGCGAACAAAAACGCGCAGAGCACGAAAAGCCCGGCTGCGCTGATAAGCATCACACTGGTGCGGCGAAATTTTCCAAAGGAAAAGCTCCAGACCAGAACGCCCAGACCAAAGGTCCCGCCGACGAGCGTGCCGTAATTCGCGACCTCCGTGCCGCTGCCTGCCCCGGCGAAAACGCCATATAGCAATTGGTCGGGAAACCGTTGGTCGGTCGCGACGAGTTGTCGCGTAATACTATTGAACCACGCGCCGAGAATCATATTGATCGCCAGCCACGCTGGGACAAAGCGCAAAATTTTGGCGGATGAGAGCGTGCGCCGGATCGAGTCCCATGTTTCGCGTAATACTTGCGCGGCGGCGCTCAATTCCAGCGCCACGTCTGCGCGCGTGCGCATCGCGCGAGCGGCAGCGCGTCGGCGTAACTGAACGATGCCAAAGAAAAATATTGCGAGACTGACCAGATATAGCGCGCTGTCCAGCGTAAACGCGGTTCTCCCGAATTGGTCCCACAGGCGACCACCAATCGCGATTCCCGCAAAGGTCCCGCCAATCGTCGCGATTTCAAAGATGCCCATCACGCGCCCGCGCAGTGATTCATCTTTGGAGGTGACGGCGGACAAATATCCAAGCGTGGCGGGAATCGCGCTGGCGGTGGAAAGTCCCTCCAGCAGACGCGTAAAGACGAGCACACCGAAATGCGAAGTCAGCGCGGTCAACTGAACTGCAATCGCTCCGCTCATCGGACCAATCATAATGAATAATTTGCGGCCGTAGCGGTCGCTCCACGCGCCGAGCACAGGCGAGCCCACCAACTCGGGCAAAAAGAAAATAGCGGTGGCAATATTGCTTAATGTGTTCGACAGTGGATATTCGTTAGCATTGATGTAAGCAAAGTACAACTGCAACATGCTGCCCATCACCGACGCCGCCATTCGCAAAACAAATGTGCCCAGCAAACAAGCGATGACCGAGCGCATCACGGTTGCAGCGCCCAATTCAATTTCTTCGATTTCATTCGGTTCGAGTTTCACCGTGCGCGATTTTCGCACGTCTTGCCGCTCTCGTCAACCATTCACCTATCGAAGGATATTTTAGGAGTGTTCGATTCACCCCTGAGAGGAAAATGTTACTGAACGATGCCAAGTCCGAATCGAGGTCGCATTGCGCCCACTCCAACTGTGGTCTTTATCGGTCTGATTTTTTTGCTGGCGCAGCCGAGTTGCGCGAACATTCTGG
>JBBSHK010000711.1:0-1779 GCA_038253185.1 Anaerolineae bacterium
CGCGCAATTTGCGCGGGGGACACGTGAAAAATTTATTTCCGCGATGGATGATGATCTCAACACGCCGGCGGCGCTCGGGTATCTGTATGACCTCGCGCGCGAGATCAATCGCGCGCGCGCGGAACGCGCGACCGCGGAAGCACTCGTTCCCGCTCAAATTAGGCTGCGCGAACTCGCGGACGTGTTCGGTCTGACGCTCGAAGAACCGCGCGAAAGAGTCAGCGACGCCGATGCCGAAAAGATTGAAGCGATGATGGCGAAACGTAAGACTCTGCGCGAGGCAAAGAAATTCGCGGAGGCGGACCGAGTGCGCGATGAATTAAGCGCGTTGGGAGTGGTGCTGGAAGATACGCCACAGGGCACGATCTGGAAAAAAGTGAAATAGTCCAAGAGTCGCGTGGTCGGGCAGTCGGATGGTCAGAAAAGAAAACCACAACCGGGACGATTCGAATTTGATTTTTGGGCGCAACGCGGTGCTGCAAGCGTTGCGCGCCAAGGCGAAGGTCAGTAAGATTTCCGTGGCGCGTGGCACTCAGCGCGATGGGATGCTTGGCGAAGCTTTGACCGAAGCGCGCCGCGCGAATATTCCGATTGTCGAAATTGCGCGCGATGAATTGGACCGAATGGTGCGGCGGGGCGCGCTGCATCAAGGCATTGTGGCGGAGGCGGGCGAGTTCGAGTACGCCGACCTCGACGAGATTCTGGCGACCGCGCGGGCAAAGAACGAGACCGCGTTTTTGTTGATGCTCGACAATGTGCAGTACGTGAAAAATTTTGGCGCGCTGCTGCGAACCGCCGAAGCGGTCAGCATTCACGGCGTGATTATTCCCGAACATCGTCAGGCGGGAGTTACCGGCGAGGTGCGAAAAGCCTCCGCGGGCGCAGTAGATTTTCTTAAGGTGGCGCAAGTCACGAATCTCGCGCGTACGATAGATGATCTCAAGCGCGAAAATATTTGGATCGTTGGCATCGAGGAGACGCCGGACGCGCGTTTGTACACTCAGGTTGATTATACAATGCCGGTTGCGTTCGTCGTCGGCAGTGAACTCGAAGGTCTGCGGCGATTGACGCGCGACAAGTGCGACTATATTGTAAAGATTCCGATGTGGGGACAGATTCCATCGCTGAACGTATCCGTCGCGGGTTCGATTGTATTGTATGAAGCGAAACGGCAGCGCGAAAAAATTTGACCGTTACAGTATTTGCGATTATAATTCCCGCTTGCTGTGAGCGGACAGCGGAATTGCCGGCGTAGCTCAGTCGGTAGAGCGTCGCACCTGTAATGCGAATGTCATCAGTTCAATTCTGATCGCCGGCTCAAGCACTTTCAAAATCCGAAATCATAAATCCGCAATCCGCAATGTTCCTGGGGAGGCGGCGGAGATGGCGAGCCGCGCATGACTGTAAATCATGTCCCTGACGGGTGAGGGGGTTCGAATCCCTCCCTCCCCACTTTGAATTTCGGATTTATGATTTACGATTGCGGATTTGAAAATCTAAAATCATATACCTGAAATCATAAATCTTGACGACGCCCTCGTAGCTCAGCCGGTAGAGCACAGTCTTGGTAAGACTGGGGTCATGAGTCCGAATCTCATCGAGGGCTCCACATTTTCATTTATCGGAGGGAACATCCTGAATGGCGAAGAGTAAATTTGAGCGAACCAAGCCGCACGTCAACGTAGGGACGATCGGGCACGTGGATCACGGCAAGACCACGCTGACGGCGGCGATCACCAAAACGCTGGCGCTGCGCGATCCTGCGCACGTGACCTTCCG
>JBBSHK010000712.1:0-1776 GCA_038253185.1 Anaerolineae bacterium
CAACTTCCAACTTCCAACTTTCAACTTTTGACTTTTAGCTTTTGACTCGCGTGAATCCCTATCTACTCATTCCGCTTCTCGCTTTCGTCGCCGTGATGCAGGCGACGCTGGTGCCGCTCCTGCCCTTCGGCTCGACACGACCGGACTTATTACTGGTGGTGGTCGTCGCCTGGGGCATTGTGCGCGGCGGGGGACAAGCGGCGTTGTGGGGACTCGGAGGCGGACTTTTTCTCGATCTGCTCTCCGGCGTGCCATTCGGTTTGCAAACGCTCAGTCTCTCCGCGATCGGATTATTGGCGGACTTGATGGAGACGAATTTCTTTCGCTCGAATGTTTTGCTGCCGCTCGCCGCGATTTTTGTGGCGAGCTTTCTCTATCATATCGGCGAGGCAGCCGCGCTGCAAACCTTCGGCTATCCGATTGATTGGCAACCGTGGGTGCTCGGTGTAGTTTTCCCGACCGCGATCTTTAACACTCTCTTGATGCCCCTCATCTACGCGCTGCTGCGTCGCGCCGACCGTAGTTCGCGTCCGCGACTCACATGGTGAAAAGTGTTGAGCGACGAGCCGTAGAAAAAAGATTTTGACTCATCGCTCAGTCCTAATCGCTCACGACTCTTGGCAGCTATTTGCTACGAACTAACGGCTAGAGTATAATCCGCGCGATGTTTCGTTATAAACCGCCGCCGCGTCAGGTGGAAGAAGACGACGAGGAGATTGGTCCCCCGCGTTACCGCAGTATCATCCGGTTGTTTGGAATCGCGGTGGTCGTCGCGTTCGCGCTGCTCGCGTTTCAACTCTATCAAATTCAAGTCGTGCGCTGGGATTTTTACCGCCAAGCTGCCGACACCAATCGCTTTCGGTTGCTTAGCACCGCCGCACCGCGCGGCGTCATTTACGACCGCAACGGTAAAATTTTGGTTCACAACGAGCCCTCATTCAACGTTTCCCTCATCCCCGCCGACCTGCCCAGCAGCCGGCAGGACGAGATTCTAAAAAAGCTGGCGACGATGATCAATGCGTCGCTCGACACCTCGCTCGAATCCGAATCGCCGGACGCCCTCGGCAGTCTCGCCAACGATGTCTCGCGCACGTTCGTGTCGCCCACGCGCAAGCCGGGGCTGCGCGAATTAGTCACCTCCGGTCGCCGCAGCGACCCTTACGCGCCCGTGTTGCTCAAGACCGATGTGCCGCGCGAGATTGCCTTCGTGTTGCAGGAACGCGCGCAAGAATTCCCCGGACTGCGCGTCGAGATCGATCCGATTCGCAATTATCCCGAAGGTGGGTTGACCGCGCACCTGCTCGGATACGTGGGACACATTCCGCGCGAACAGTACGACGCGTATCAAGCGCGCGGTTACGGACCAACCGATCAGGTCGGTCTCACCGGTCTTGAGCTGACGTATGAGGACCAACTGCGCGGGCAACAGGGACAGCGCCACGTCGAAGTGGACGCCGCAGGCAACGAGGTTGGCGTGATTGGCGAAGACCAACCGCGTCCCGGCAACAACGTTTACCTCGCACTCGACCTGGAGCTTCAGCGCAAGAGCGAGGCGGCGTTGAAAAAAGGACTCGACGCGGCGAAAGCCACACAAGGCGCGGCAATTGCGCTCGACCCGAATAATGGCGAAATCCTGGCGTTCGTCTCACTCCCCGCGTACAACAATAATTTGTTCGCGCACGGAATCAAGGCCACCGACTATCAGGCGCTGAGTCAAGACCCACTGCACCCGCTGGTTGATCACGCCATCAGCGGACAGTATCCGCCCGGCTCAAC
>JBBSHK010000713.1:0-1765 GCA_038253185.1 Anaerolineae bacterium
CTTGTATTGATACTCCTTCAGCTCGTTCTCCGCCTCCTGACGCCGCGCCGCATTATTCGTGTTCGAGGTAAAAAACCCGGTGACCTTCAGCGGCGCTTTAAGATTTTGCAAAACCTGAACCGTTTGATCGGATAGGGTGTGTTGTTCGTTCGCGGTCAAGTCCACGCGATTGTGCAATTGTTTCGACGCGAGAAAATTGAGAAGTACGATGATGCCGATAAAGGTAGCGGCGAGAATCAGTGTGTTCGAGCCATAGACCGCAGTCCGCCCGGTGACCGCCTCGCGCAATTCCTCGCGCGGTCGTGTGATCAAAAAAATTGCAAAGAGCACGACGCCGACACCGCCGAGCGCGAGCAAGATGCCGCGTGAAGTCGGCGTGATGATTCCCAAAAAGACGGCGCTCGCAATAATCGCGAGTCCCAGCGCGCCGAGATAGGGACCCCATTCCTGAACGCGTGATGGTTGTTGCATCAACGCCACCTCCTCGATTCGACTACACGCACCGTCAGAAAGATCGCGATGGCGGCGAGGCTGAGAAAGTACAGCACGTGCTCAGTGTCGATCACGCCGTTAAAGAAATCTTGAAAGTGACCGGGCAGCGCGAGAAACTTGAACAGACTGCCCACGAAGCCGGTGCTGCCCACCGCGCCCGCGGGCGCATCGGCGACCCACAAAAAGAGCAGCGATATCATTCCGATCATATAGGCGATAAATTGATTTTGCGTCAGCGACGACGCCAGCATCCCGACGCCGACGAACGCCGCGCCGACCAGCAGCACACCCAGATAACCGGTCGCAATCGGACCGAGATCCGGATCGCCGTAGCGTTTGATCATCAGCACGTGCCACAGCGTCGGCACGAGCAGCGCGGCAAAACCGATCAACGCGGCGATAAATTTCCCCGCGACGATTTCCCAATCGCGCACCGGCGCCGTCATCAAGAGTTCAATCGTCCCCTGGCGATTTTCATCGGCAAAGAGACGCATCGTCAGCGCGGGCGCGAGGATCAGCGCGAGCACCACCATCCACTGAAAGTCGCCGGTCAGTTGTGCTTGCTGTGAGGCGACGAGAATTTGGGTAAAGAGAAATCCGGTAAAGAACGCAAACAGCGCGATGATGATATAAGCGATGGGAGAAAGAAAATAAGCGCGCAGTTCGCGTCCGGTAATCGTGAGGATGTTCGTCATTCGTTGCCAGTCCTTAGTCGCTAGTCGTTAGTTATTCGTCGTGAGTAAATGGTCATCCATCGTGTTCATTCTTCATTGTCCATTGTTCATGGTGCATTGTTCATTATCCATTCATTTCTTCTTCTTTGGTCGTGAGTTGCAAGAAAACGTCTTCGAGGCTCACGCCAACCGGGCGCAGTTCCAACAAGCCCCAGCCGCGATTGACTGCCATCGCAGAAATATCGGCGCGGCGGTCGGTGTTCAGCGTCGTCTCAATTTCATAATCATTGTTATCTTGTGGATGAACTGCCAGAACGCCCTGGATCTTTTCCAGTTCAAGCGGGATTTCGGGAGCAGCTTTGGCGACTTGCAAATAAATTTGCTCGGTGCCGCGCATCCGCGAGCTCAGATGCTGCGTCGTATCCTCCGCGACGATTTGCCCGTCGTTGATGATGACAACGCGCGAACAAGTCTGGCTGACTTCGGGCAGAATGTGCGTGCTCAAGAGAATCGTGTGCTCGCGTCCCAACGCACGAATCAGTTCGCGCACTTCAATAATCTGGCGCGGGTCGAGTCCAATCGTCGGCTCGTCGAGGAGC
>JBBSHK010000714.1:0-1763 GCA_038253185.1 Anaerolineae bacterium
GACGCCGCTCGCTCTCGCCGCGAGTGACGAGCAAAAGAAAAAATTTGTCGCGCCGCTGCTCGCCCAAAAACAACTGGGCGCATTCTGTCTTACGGAGCCGGGCGCGGGCAGTGACGTGGCATCACTACGCACACGCGCGATTCGCGACGGCGACGATTACATTCTGAGCGGCACCAAACACTTTATCTCGAACGGCAGTGTCGCCTCGCTCTACACCGTTTTCGCGGCGACCGACCCCGCGCAAAAGCATCACGGCATCTCCTGCTTTATTGTGCCGCGCGAGTCGGACGGCATCAAGGCACAGCACATGGGGATGAAAATGGGACACCGTTCTTCGGACACTGCTGAAATTGTTTTCGACGAGGTGCGTGTGCCGGGCGCGCAGCGCGTCGGGCACGAAGGCGATGGGTTTTCAATTGCGATGCAGACCTTTGATCGCACGCGCGTGGGGGTTGGAGCCTCCGGTGTGGGGCTGGCGCGTGCCGCGCTCGAAGCCTCGGTCAAGTTCGCGAAAGAGCGGCAGCAATTCGGTCAACCCATCGCGAATTTTCAAGCGATCCAATTTATGCTCGCGGACATGGAGATGCGGATCGAAACCGCGCGCCTCGCGACGTGGCACGCGGCATGGCTTGCCGATCAAAAGCTGCCGCCCAAGTCCGCCTCGCACGCCTCCGCGATCGCCAAGTGCTACGGCTCGGACATTGCAATGCAGTGCGCGCTCGACGCGGTGCAGATTCACGGTGGGTACGGTTACATGCAAGAGTTCGGGATTGAGAAGCTGATGCGTGATGCAAAGCTGTTGCAGATTTACGAGGGCACGAATCAAGTCCAGCGCCTCATCATCGCGCGGCATCTGTTGAGAGAGTGACGGAGGAGAGTGGAAAATTCGCGTTCGTCCTAAATCACTCGTAAACACACCATGCCCAAAATTCTGCTCGGCATCATTGGCGGCACGATCATCGGCGTTGTCGTCGGCGCATTTGGAACGTGAGTCTATAGCATCGCTGCATTGACATCGGATGACGACGGATAATCAAACTGAAAAGCGGAAACCGGGCTTGGCAGGCAAAAGTTGGGGATTGGTCAAGCTCGAAAAGATATTTCTACGCAATGTGCAACTTATTCGCGTTTTCAACTGTCATTTCGAGGAGCGCAGTCTGCGACGAGAAATCTCAGCGTGAGGCGGATCGAGATTTCTCACTTTGTTCGAAATGACAAAAAGAGTTGCACATTGGGTATTTCTTTGTCATTTCGAGCACAGCGAGAAATCCACTCAAGCAAGATAGAGATTTCTCCTCGCTTCGCTCCTCGAAATGACATTAGCATCTCTGCGCTATTGACCACTCCCAAAGTTGACATGTACCGTCAAATCTGTTAGAGTGGAGCCAAGATACAAAAGATGCTTGGCGGGCTTGCTCCGTTCGCCCGACTCGACTAAAACGAAGGCACAAGTTCTATGAGCTTGTGCCTTTTTCTTTTGTACCTGTGGAGGAGACACAGAATGTTTGCAAAAGCAATAACCTTGAGCCACGCAAAACAGTTTTTTATTCCGGTCTTGCTCAGTCTGGTGTTGATCGCCCTCGTGACAGCCTGCGGTGGCGCTGCCCCTGCGCCGGGCGCGACCAGCGCACCTCAGCTTGCCAAGTCGACGCCCGCGCCACAACCCCAGGCGAATAACAAAGTGGACTGTGTGGCGATTTACAAATCGAATCAGGATTTCGGTATGGCTTTGGCGCAAATGGTGAACTTGACGCCCAATACCA
>JBBSHK010000715.1:0-1756 GCA_038253185.1 Anaerolineae bacterium
CAAGCCCACGGCGAGAGCACTGGATACGCCGGCTTGCAACCGCAGATGGAGACGCGGGTCACTGAAAAAAAAACCGATACGTCGGCGCAACCGCCCCGCGTAGGTTTCGCGCGGAGCTGCAACGGGCATCGAAGAATTCTTTTTCATTTCTAGAAGATCGCGCGGTCATCGCGCGAGCGGGGAAAACTAGACGCTGGCGGAGGCAGTCGGCGTCAGGCGTGCGCGTGCGATCCACGCGGCGATGAGTGGATACCCAGTCTCAATCAGGTTGGCAAGTTCGGCGGCACAGGTCTCGTAATCGGCGCGCTCGCTGCCGTACGGATCGGCGATGTCATATTCGCGTCCGGCGAGTTGGCTGATCAGATGGATTTTAGGTCGCGCTTGTGGAAACTCGGCGGCGAGTGCGTATTGGTGGTCGCGGGTCATCACCAGAATCAAATCGGCTTGGTCGACCGACTCGCGCGTGATGGTGCGTGCGGCGTGCTGCGCCAGCGACAAGCCGCGGGTTTGCATTGCCGCTCGCGCGAATTCAGCGGCGGGTTGTCGTTCCAGTCCCCACGTACCTGCTGAGGAAACGAGATAGCGCTCGTTTTCTCCGGCTTGCGCGATTCGGGCTTGCAACAGTGCGGCAGCCATCGGTGAGCGGCAAATATTGCCGGTGCACACAATCAGGATGCGATGCTTCATTCGGTGTCGATCAGGAGGAATTCGAGTTCTTGCATTCGCACGATCTGCTCGTCGGTGTGCCGTCCCGGCTGGACCGCGAGCAATTCCAAAAGTTCGTCGTCAAGTTTGTCAAATTCTGTGGGAGAGAGCTTGGGGCGTCCTTCGCCGTAAAGTCCGTAGCGTTCGAGGTATTCTTGATATTCTGGCGTCAGCTCGACTTGCGCTGGTGGCAGCGCCGTGACGGACTGGGAGCGGTCATTCTTTTTTCGCGTACTGGTTTTGGTATTCTTGGGCATAATCCATTCTCAATGTTTTTGGCATTATACCATCCATCCAGGCGCGTCGCAACGGGACCCGGCTGGTTCGAATTAACGCGTGCACAATCTCATTGAGAGATAAAGCACCACACGAGGTGAATGCCTCGCGTGGTGCTTATTTCGAATAAACACAAACTTTTTTGGATGCGCTCAAGTCAAATCCGGTTCCAAGAATCCGTAGGTTCCGTCGTCACGGCGATAGACCACATTCAGTAGATCAGTTGCCGAATTTCGAAAGAGAAAAAAAGAGTGCCCGAGCTGCTCCATTTGATCGATGGCTTCATCTTCGCTCATCGGCGACATCACAAATCGTTTCACCCGCGCGACGCGCGACGAATTCGGCGCGGTGGCAGGAATGTCCGCGGTGATTTCTTCGAGCGGCTTGGCGCGACGTTTACGGCTGACGCGCTTGTCCTTGCTGCGCCGAATCTGCCGTTCGATTTTCTCTATCACGGCGTCGACGGCGGTGCGCATCTCCGCCGCGCGCTCTTCACCGCGCACGGTCGTGCCATTCTTGAAAATGGTGACTTGAACCACTTGTCGCTGATCGACCTCTTTGGTATTCTCTTCCGCCAGCTCAACCTGCACCTCTACCGGGTCTTGGACAAAGCGTCCCAGCTTGCCCATCTTGCGCCGCACATACGATTCGAGGCGTTCGGGCACTTCCATATTCTTGCCAGTGATCGTCAATTGCATACTTGCCTCCTGAGAGATGTTGGCTCACTTTACGATCGCGCCCGTCGTTCACTGTATGTAACGGGGGCGAGTGACTG
>JBBSHK010000716.1:0-1747 GCA_038253185.1 Anaerolineae bacterium
CTGTCTCAAAGGGGTTTGGTTGGATCCGACTCGAGTCGCGTAGATCGATTTGTAAAGTTTGTTGGAAATAATCTCCACGGTACCGTTCTCCACGCGAGACCAACCCCGCGCTAGAGCGCATCGTAATCTAACGGTAATTAAAAAACTTGAATTTCCTACCGTTTTCCTGCTATAATATGCTTGAGCGTTACACCAGTCCGCGATGCAAAACTTTCGTATTGCGCGAATTTACATAGTCATTGT
Organism: Anaerolineae bacterium; assembly: GCA_038253185.1. Lineage (GTDB taxonomy): Bacteria > Chloroflexota > Anaerolineae > UBA4142 > SHND01 > JBBSHK01. The sequence continues at coordinate 244 of JBBSHK010000716.1, forward strand.
TTTTCTCCTAAGCGTCCTTGTGATCTTGGGAGTTTCTAGCGCGTTCGTCAACGAGCCATCACTGATCCTCACAGCGGCCGTAGTCGCGGCAGTCATCGCTTTCCTCGATCTCTATCCAGTCATCCTGCGGCATCAAGTCGAAGTCACCATCTCAACCGCGGTAAAAATCGCGGCGGTGATTTTGGCACCCGTGCCGGTGCTGCTCCTCGCCATCTTCTTCGGCACGCTGATTGCCGAGTGGCGTCTCAAACGCGTCTGGTACAAGCAATTGTTTAACGTCGGCGTAATGACCCTGACGTACACTTTCGCCGCGTTTATTTATCGCATACTGCACCAGTCGGACATCGGGCTGCTCGCCTCCGTTCAAAATTTGCTGTCGCTTGCGCTCTTGGGGGTCAGCGAGCTGGTCATCAACTCCGTCTTGATCTCGCTCGTGATCGCCCTCACCGCCAAGCTGCCGATCACCTACGTGTGGGCGGAAAATTTCAAGCCGATTGTCTTGCACGATCTGAGTATGTTGCCGCTCGGCGTGCTCATCGCGATGTTGTGGCAATCGACGCCGTGGAGTGTGATCCTGATGGCGGCTCCACTGATGGCGGTACGACACTCGTATCAGTTGGTGACCGATTTGCAGCGACAAACGCGCGAAGCTTTGATGGCGCTCGCGCGCGTGCTGGATGAACGCGACGAGCATACCTCACAACACTCGGAGCTTGTCTCACAATGCGCGGGTATGATCGCACATGAATTGGGACTCGGTCCCGGACAAGTCGATGTGATCACGCGCGCGGCGTGGCTGCACGACATTGGTAAAGTCGGAATGCGCAATGACATTCTATTTAAACCGGGTCCACTAACCCCGGCGGAACGTGAGACCGCCAAGCGGCACGCCGCGCTCGGCGGCGACTTGCTCGAAAAATTTCCGCTGTTCGAAACGGGCGCGATTTACGTGCGGCATCATCATGAACGCTGGGACGGCAAAGGTTATCCCGATGGCTTGAGCGGTGAAGCGATTCCACTCGGAGCGCGGATCTTGACTGTCGCCGATTCGTATCAGGCGATGGTCGAAGAGCGACCCTATCGCAAGCCGCTGAGCGATGAACTCGCCTTGGAACAATTGCGACAGGCTGCGGGAACGCAGTTCGATCCCAAAGTGGTCGAGGCACTCTTTCGCGCGAAGGGTTTTACGATGACGAGTTCAGTCACCGACGATTCGCAACGCTACCACAATCAGGTTTCTCCTGCCTGATCCGTCGCGAGAGCTTCTTCCGAAAATCTCCCGCGCGCGTCTAGTTCCACGCCCTATGTTCATCCTGCTAATATTACTCTTCAGTCTTCTGGTCGCGCTCGCACGCGGTGGCAACCTCAGTGCACTCGGCAATTTGCGCCCGCGTTATCTCTGGCTGTTGTTTATTCCTCTCGTCCTCCAATTGATCGCCTTTTCTCCACTCGGTCGCGATCCGGCGAATGCCGAAACACTCGGCAAAGGTTTGCATCTGCTCTC
>JBBSHK010000717.1:0-1739 GCA_038253185.1 Anaerolineae bacterium
CGGCGATCACGCGCTGGTCGAAGGCACCTTGCGCGTGCGTGAAGATTTTATTTCGATGAATCTTCCGTCCGCGGACAAACTCACGCTCACCCATCCGAACGCGCGCGCGCTAAAGATTAGCGAAATTGATAAAGACCGTAATCTGCAAATCGTTTCCATCACGGGCGACGTGCGCGAGGTGCACAGCCCGTACAAAGGTCTGAACCTGATCACGGTGGGCGATGCGACGGGCGAGATCGACGTCGCGCTCTCCTCCGACATCATCGCGCTCAGCGGAAATATTCCCGAGGTGCAAATCGGCGACGCGGTGCAGGTGAGTGGCACCGTGACTTTTTACAAAGACCAACCGCAGCTCGCGCTGACGAATGCGCGTGATTTGATAAAAGCGGATGCGGGCAGCGCGCCGGTCACGACCACCCGGATTGCTGACCTCGATCTGACGCGCGTGGGCGGGCGTGTTCAGGTCGCGGGCGAGGTCAAGAGCGCGAAGAAATTTTCGCAAGGTCTCCGCGTCATTCTCGACGACGGCAGTGGCGCGATTACGCTGCTCGTGTGGAAAGACCTGCTCGAACAATTGGCGAATGCGGATCAGGTCGCGAGCGGCGCGCATATTCAAATCGTCGGCAAGCTGAGCCAGTACCGTGGAGACTTGGAAATTACACCGAGCCGCGCAGGTGATATTCAAGTTGTAATGCTGATGGCTTTGCAAGACGCCACACCCGGCGCAACACCGGATGCCTCGCCCACCGCGACGCCAACGCGCACGCCCACCCCTGCACCGGTGCAGCGCACCATTGGCAGTCTGAGCGGCGCGGACGAAAATCGGATCATTATCGTCAGCGGGCGCATCACCAAGACGACGAATTTTTCTCAAGGCGTGCGGCTAACACTCGACGATGGCACGGGAACCATCACGCTGATATTGTTCTCCGATGTGTTGAGCAATGTCAAGAACAGCATCGGGCTTACCACCAACGCGCGCGTTCAGGCGACCGGCAAAGTAAATATTTTCAACCGCGCGCTCGAAATCGTTCCGTCGAAAGGCAGTGATGTGGTGCTGCTCGCGCTCAGCGTCGTGCCCACGCCAGCGACGCGCACGATTGCCAGTCTCAATTCAAATGACGTAGGCACAACAGTTCTCGTAAGCGGCACAGTCCGCAAGATCGAAGATTTTTCCAAGGGCAAATACATTACGCTTGACGACAGCACCGGTCAGATTCGCGTCACGGTTTTCTCAACCGTGCTGAACGTGATGCCCGACAAAGCCAAACTGATCGCCGGCGCGAGCATCACCGTACGCGCGCCCGTGAATCTCTATCGCGGTGAGTTCGAGCTGGTGCCCGAAAAAGGCGGGATTACGATTCAATGACCGACGACGGCGGACGAACGACGGTCGAATCGATTGATTAACTTCCATCATCCGTCAACCGTCCTCCGTCGCATTCACATGGAATACCTCTCACTGCTCCCCTACGCGATTGCCGGCACGCTGCTCGCGTCCACACTGGCGCTTGTCCCCGCGCTGCATGTTTACAACGTCGCGGGTTTCTTCATTCTCGCCGCGCTGAATGTTTCCAATTTCATCAGTGGCGATGCGCTGGCGATGCTGCTGCTCGGAATGATTGTCGGCTATTCGATTCTCAATACCGTGCCCGCGATTTTCCTCGGCGCGCCGGATGACTCGACCGTCTTTATCGTGCTGCCCGGACAAAAATATTTGCTCGAATCGCGCGGCTACG
>JBBSHK010000718.1:0-1733 GCA_038253185.1 Anaerolineae bacterium
ATAAGAGGTCGCGCGGAATTGTCCCTTATAGCTGATGCGAGAAATCGAACTCACGACCCAGTTCACTCGGCAAGAATCATCTGCCCCCCCAACCCCAATTCTCTCCTCAGTGCTGGAACCAATACAGTTGCAACTCGAGCCGCGTACTCGGCTCAGTCTAGACGGCGCGTGGGATTTCTTTCCCGACCCGCAGCAGCAATTCGAATCAAGCGCGCTGGAAAACGTGCCGCCGCGCGAGATTCAAGTCCCCGCGCCCTGGCAGGCACAGTTCGACGACCTGCGTGAGTATAGTGGCGTCGCTTGGTATCGCCGACGTTTTCAACTTCCGCCCGCGCCTGCCGCCGCTGCTCTCGACCGTACTTACATGCTTCACTTTGGCGCGGTGGATTATCACGCGTCCGTTTGGCTCAACGGCACATTGATTGGCGAGCACGAGGGCGGCTATTTGCCTTTCGAGTTCGCCCTCGACCGCGCGCTGGAGCGGATGGGGATGAATGAACTGGTCGTGCGCGTCGTCGATCCCGGCGATGAAGTCGAACGTTATCCCGAGTTTGTCTTTAGCGAAATCCCACACGGCAAACAAAGTTGGTACGGTCCCCTCAGCGGCATCTGGCAAAGCGTCTATCTCGAAATTCGTCACAGCACCTTCCTCCATCAGCTCCACATCACGCCCGATGTCGCCAACGAACGCGCGCAGGTTGAAATATTATTGAACCAACCCGCGCCGCGCGAGCTGAGCCTCGTGCTTACTCTCACCGATCCATCGCACCAAGTCACCGCGCATCGCTTTGACCTTGCAAAAGATAAACAACTCGTCGAATTGTCGCTGCCCATCCGCAATCCGCTGCTGTGGGACACCACCAGTCCCGACCTGTACCGCGTGCGAGTTTCGCTGGTCGAGGCTAAAGACGAAAAACTAGAACTCGATTCGCTCGCGTCGAATTTTGGAATGCGGACGATTGATGCGTCGCCCGACGGTCATCTGAGGTTGAACGGGCGCGTGCTGTACTTGCGCGGCGCGCTCGACCAAGATTATTACCCACAACTCATCTATACGCCCTTCAGCGATCAAGAGTTGGATCAGCAATTCGCGCAAGCGAAACATATGGGCTTGAATTGTCTCCGCACTCACATCAAGATTACCGACCCGCGCTATTACGACGCCGCCGACCGCGCCGGAATTTTGATCTGGACCGAACTGCCCAATTGGGACCGTCTCACCTCCAAAGTCAAACGCCGCGCCCGCGAGACGATTACCGGCATGGTGGCGCGCGATTGGAATCATCCCTCGATTGTAATCTGGACAATTGTGAATGAGGGCTGGGGCGTTGACCTCGCGGCAAACTCCGATCATCGCGCGTGGCTTGCCGAAACCTATGACTTTCTCAAGCAACTCGATCCGCATCGCCTCGTCGTCGGCAACTCGGCGTGCTTTAGCAACTTTCACGTCGTCACCGACATCGAGGACTTTCACAATTACTATTCGATCCCCGACCATTACGAAAAATGGCGCGACTGGGTGGAAAAATTTGCCGCGCGCCCGCAGTGGACTTTTGCTCACGCCTATCAGAACAATAAAGCCTGGCGCGAATTTATGAAAGACCCGTGGAGCACCGAGCCGCGTGTCGCCGCGCCCGAAGTACGACGGCGCGGGACCGAACCGATCGTCGTGTCCGAATTCGGCAACTGGGGCTTACCCGATGTCGCCAAGCTGCGCGAATGCTACGACGGCA
>JBBSHK010000719.1:0-1731 GCA_038253185.1 Anaerolineae bacterium
AATACGCCGTCGGGCTGGCTCAACTCTATCTTCGGGCGGACGTTTCAGAGTGAATTGAGTTTTGATAACACGAGCCTCGCTGCCCTTATGGCGCTGCCGCAACATCTCGCAGATGAATTCAATCCGATTGGCGTTGCGTTCGGCGCGCTCGGTCTGCTTTTACTTTTTTATGAAAGGCGCGCGCCCCTCGCCGCGCTAACCTTGTTCGGATTTGTGACGACCGTGCTGTTCGCGGTGTCTTATCACATTGGTGACATTCGCGACTTTTATACGCCCGCGTATTTTTTTTTCGCCGTTGCCATCGCCGCGGCGCTCGGCGCAATCTTTCGTTATCTGACCGAGCACGCGCGTTTTCGCGCCAGTCTGATTCCCGCCACGGCGCTCCTGCTGATCACCGCGCTGGTGCCGCTCAACAATTTCTTTGCATCGTTCAACGACGAGGACCGCAGCTTTCACACCCAGGCGCGCGATCGCTGGCTGGTAATCCTGAGCTCGAATCTTCCACGCAACGCGATTTTGGTATCCAATGATCGCGATGAGATCACGCCAATGTGGTACTTGCAATACGTCGAGCACAAACGACCTGACGTCCTCGGACTTTTTCCCCTGGTCTCGCCGGACCCGGCGTATGCGAATGTCGTGCGGCTGGTTGACAGCGTAATTGATTCCGGGCGACCGGTTTTCATCATCAAGCATCTGCCCGGACTCGCGCTGCGCTTTCGACTCGATCCCTCGCCTGCAGATTTATTGCGCGTGGCAGAAGCATCGCCACCTCCGCCCAGCTTCAAGAGCAACGCGGTGGTGGGCGGAAAATTACGCGTCGCCGGTTATTCAATTATCTCGGGCGTAGCGCGCGCCAACGCGACTCTGGTGGTGGCAGTGTATTGGCAGCCGCTGGCGCCGCTTGGGCGCGATTACTCGACGGCTCTCCAAATTTTTGATGCGAGCGGGCGCAAGCTCGCGCAGGGCAATGACCACCAACCCGGCGGAGACGTTTATCCGATGTCGCGCTGGCAGCGAGGTGAATTGCTCGACGATCAATTCACCATCACCTTGCCACCCAACACACCCGCCGGCATTTACCATCTGTTCGTGCGCGTCTACACCACAGAGGGAGACGACACGCTCGGCGATTTGACCGAGATCGGCACGCTGCAAGTAACGAATCAGCCGTGAGCAATGGACTATGCACAATCGACAATGCACAACGCACAAATGACGAACAACTGTCGCCTGTCACCCGTCACCCGTCACTTCCCGCGGAGGATGAATGAATCTCGATTTTGAAAATTCAGCCGAGCACGAAATTTTTTTGAATGAAGAACATCGCGCGCTGCGACAGACCGTGCGCCAATTTGCTGAAGCGGAGGTCGCACCGACGATTCGCGAGAATGATCGCGACGGAAAATTTGATCCGCGTATCCTGAAGCGAATGGGCGAGTTGGGGCTGCTCGGGATTTGTCTTCCGGCGAAGTACGGCGGCGCGGGTATGGATTATCTCGCGCTGGCGGTGGCGTGCGAAGAACTGGAGCGGATGGACACGAGCTTGCGCGTGGTGATGAGCGTGCACGTGGGGTTGAATTCGCTCGCGCTGTTTCAATGGGGCACGGAGGAGCAAAAGCGAAAGTACCTCGCGCCGCAAGCGCGCGGCGAAAAATACGCGGCGTACTGTTTGACTGAGCCGAATGCCGGCACCGACGCTGCGGGGATTGAGACCACCGCGCGACGCGA
>JBBSHK010000720.1:0-1721 GCA_038253185.1 Anaerolineae bacterium
CTGAAAAAAAATCCCTTTTACGTTGATGCCAACAATGTTCAAGCCGAACGCCTGCGCTTTAAAATGATTCCCGATGTGGGTTCCGCGATCGACGCGTATCAACGCGGTGATCTCGACACGACTGATCCGTACGACAGCATCGAGGGCAATGATCTCGCGCGGGTCAATGAAGACCAGGCGCTGAGCAAAGATAAACGCGTGCTGCCCGGTCTGTGCACGCAATACATCGGTTTTAATGTGAGCCAGCCGCCGTTCGACGATGCGCGCGTGCGCGTAGCATTCGCGACTGCGCTGAATCGTGACGACATCGTGACGAGAATTTTCAAGACGGGGCAAGCCGCGCGCTGGTTCACGCCGCCGTCGCTCACCGCCGCGCCCACGATTTCGTCGACCATCAATATTCAATTCAACGCGCCGCAAGCCAAAGATTTGTTGGAGCAATCCGGCTGGGGCATCGGTAAAAAGAAAATGCCGCTGCTCACCTTCGGCTTGAACACGAACGATACTTTTCAGCAGGTGGTGAACGCGGCGATTGGAAATTGGAAAGCGAGCTTGAGCGCGGAGATCAGCGCGGACGCGGATGATTGGCAAGCGTATCTGGAAAAATTACGCACCGATCCGCCGTCGATTTTTCGTATGGGCTATTGCGCCGCGTACCCCGACGCCGCGAATTTTGCGTACGACGTTTTTCATTCCGGCTCGAGCTATAACTTTACGCGGTGGTCGAATCCGAGCTATGACAAATTGGTCGAGCAGGCGGCGCGCGAGACGGACAGCAATAAACGGCGCGCGCTCTATCTCGCCGCCGAAAAAATGTTGGTGCAAGAGCAGGCGGTAATTATTCCGCTGGTGTGGACGACGCGCGTGTCGCTGACGCATTCGAAGCTAGAGCGCAGCTATGCGCTGATGGAAGGTTACGACCATATTGAAAAATGGCGCGTCACACGTTGAGCTTGCACCGATAGAGAAATTTTGGTCAGGGGATGAGTGTCAGTTCGTGAAGGGAGTAGGCAGTGGCGAGTGCTCGCCCAGAAAAGATCATCCGCGCGCTCAAATTGTAACGATTTCGACACATCGGCTTGACAAGGTGACGGCGTTATGATACCCTTTCGCCGATCTTGAAAAATCGTTGCTCTGCTTCAAATAGGTTGGAGGAAGTACTCGATGTCGGAAAATAAAGGTCTGGTTGCTGTTGTCGTCATATTACTCATCGCGCTGGTCGGCTTGGTATGTGTCGGCGTCGGCGCGTTATTTTATTGCCCCCAGCCCGGCAGTGCTTGCAATGGTCTTTTTGGTGGGACGAATGTCGCGAACAATCCCGGTTCAACCAATGCCACGCCCGCGCCTGGGCAAACGCGAGCCGCACCCACGCGCGCTCCTTCGGGCGGTGGTGGTAATTCGAGCAGCGGCAAAGTGTTGCGCTTGCCCGGCGGTCTTGGCGGCGGCGGCGATCCACCAACGCTTGATCCCGCGAACAGCAGCGATGCCGAATCGGCAGTTTACATCAACGAAATTTTCAGCGGGCTGGTCACATTCAACAAAGATTTGAAAATCGTCCCCGAGATCGCGGAAAAGTGGGACACCAGTACCGATGGCAAAGTCTATACCTTTCATCTCCGCAAGGACGTAAAATTTCACGATGGGCGTCCCCTCACCTCGCAGGATGTAAAATATTCCATCGAGCGCGCGACCGACCCCAAAACGCATTCGACTACCGCGCC
>JBBSHK010000721.1:0-1717 GCA_038253185.1 Anaerolineae bacterium
CTCCTCGGCGACATTGAGCAGCAGCTCGAAATCTTCGACGAGTGACTTGCCGCCAAAGCTCGCGCTGTCGGTCCCCGCGCCGACCGAAAAACTCATCCCGACCTGATCGAACGTTTCATTCAATTTGCGGAAGTTATATTTGCGCGTGCCGCGATTCAGCGATGCGGCGGTGAACTGCGCGAGTCCCGACGTTTTGTCGGTCTCGTACATCGCGCCCGCGCGCAACCGACCGCGAACCGAGACCGACGCGTTGCTGTGATTCTCTTTGACCAGCACGACAATGCCGTTGTCCAGCACTGCGCGGGTGACCGTCTCAGGTGTAATCGGAGGAGTCATATCAATTTCGGATTGCGGATTGCGGATTGTGGACGTAGGAGCGAAAGATACGGTCCGCTTGTTTGTTATTCTATCTAATTGCGCGAGTGCTTGGCTCTGACGCGGCGCCGCGCCACGAGTTTTGGTTTTGGATTTTCTTCCGTCGGAATGAACCAGCCGACCGTGCGATTGGTTTCCGCCAAATATTTTGCGGCGACGCGCTGGATGTCTTGCTTCGTCACCTTTTCGAGATTCTCCAGAAAATTGTCGTACATCTGATGCGACGCGACGATTTCCAACATACCGAGCCGATAGCCGTGATTGATTACGCCGTCTTCGGCGTACACGTACTGCGCGCGCGTCTGCTTTAATATTTTTTCGAATTCGTGATCGCCGATCAGTTTCGACGCGACCCGGTCCAGCTCGTCAAAAATCGCGCGCTCGACTTGTTCAATCTCAACTCCGGGGCGCACGGTCGCGCTGACGTACATCAAATACGGATCGAGCATCGGGTGAAAGCTGGCGTGAACCGACGCGGCGAGTTCTTTTTCGACCAGCGCGCGATAAAGGCGCGACGAGCGTCCGGGGCTCGCGCCGTGCGAAGTCGTGAGTGAACTCGCGCCCGATAAAACTCCCGCGAGCATAAAGCACGCGAAAAAGTCCGGGTCGGTTGCGCGGGGCGCGTGATATGCCGCGAGAAAGTACGGCGTCGGTCCAGGTCGTCGCACGATAACACGTCGTTCGCCTTCTTGCGGCGGCTCTTCGGCAAGCAGCGGCTGAATCTCGGCGCCGCGCGGGATATTTCCAAAGCTCGCGTGAATTTTTTCGAGCATCGACGCAGTGTCGAAATCGCCAACCGCGATGGCGATGGCATTATTCGGCACATAGTACTTGCGATAGTGATTGTAGAGGTCGTCGCGGGTCATATGCTGCAAGTCCGTTTTCCAACCAATCGTATCGTGATGATATGGATGCACTTTGAACGCGGTCGCCTGCACTTCTTCCGCCAGCCAAAAGTCGGGGTCGTTCTCGTGCCCCTCACGTTCCGAAATAATCACCGTGCGCTCGGACTCGACTTCGTCCTGATCGAAAATCGAATTCACCATTCGGTCGGATTCGATTTCCAGCGCGAGGTCAATCCGGTCGCTCGGCAGCGTTTCAAAGTACGCCGTATAGTCCATCCATGTGAACGCGTTGTTGACGCCGCCGTTCTGACTCACCAGCTTGAACACGTCGCCTTTTTTCAGCCGCTCTGTTCCTTTGAACATCATATGCTCGACCCAATGCGATGCGCCCGTGATGCCGAGCACCTCGTTGCGCGAGCCGACGCGATACCACACCCAAAAGGTCGCGACGGGCGCGTTGTGCATCTCGCGCGTGAGCACGGTCAAGCCATTATCGA
>JBBSHK010000722.1:0-1713 GCA_038253185.1 Anaerolineae bacterium
CACGAGTCGCCTTCAAAAAAAATGTGAAGACAGGTGACAAAGAACTGGTCAAAGGCGACGACCGAGAAGATGCCAATTGCGGCGATAACTGCGAGAGTCAACATGCCGCCGCTCACCAGTGAGCGCGCCGCCCACGCGCGCGTCAAGGGTTTGCGGGCGAGCGCGACCAGCGCGAGCGCGATCAGGATACCACTGAGCGCGTGAAACTGTAACGCCGCGTGCGCCACTTTTTCGACATCCACCAGGTGCTTAATCTCGCGCTCGTTATACACGTCCAGATTCGTGAGGTCGGTCAGCGAACGTTGCCCAAGCACATAGCGCACCGTCTCCGTGGCGTTGAAAGTGCGCGCCTCGGCAGTGAACCGTTCCGCCGGAGGAAAATTCGGCTGCGAGTATTCGTACTGAATAAATTGCGGGGACATGAAAATGTAAAGACTGCTGAGGATAATGAAAAAAGGCGTGAGCAGAACGGTGACCCACGAAAGCAGACCGGCGCTGCGACTCGGATAAAGATTCATTTTGAAGTGTCTCCAAAAGCAAAATCGAAAATAATCGCGTCGATGAGATTCTCGACCGGCGCGCGGTCGTCGGTGAAAACTGGTTCGTCGGCGGTCGCGACGCGCACCTCCGATTGTACAATATCCGCCGCGTAACGCAAGGTCGGATCGCGCAGTGCCGCGAGCCGCGCGCGAAAATCGTCGAGACTCACCCGCTCCGCCGAGGCGAGCACGAGTGTGTTGGCTTTTTTCGGATGATCGACCAAGACGACCGTTGGATAGGTCTGTCTCATCGTCGCGGCGATGGCGTTCACGAGTCGATCATCCCCGGGCGTGCGCGCTGCATTCACCGCGACCACGCCGCGCGGCGAGAGATGCGCGCGCACTTGCTGAAAGAATTCAACCGTGGTGAGATGAAACGGAATGTATGGCTGCCGATAGGCGTCGACCGCGATGACATCGTAGCGCGCGTCGGTGCGGCGGAGAAAGGCGCGTCCGTCGTCAACATAGGCGCGCAGGTTCGGCTCATTCATCTCAAAATATTTTCGTCCGATGTCAACAATCGTTGGATCAATTTCCACACCATCCATTTTAATTCCCGGATAGACCGCGTCGAATTGTTTCGCAATCGTGCCTGCGGCAAGTCCGACGATGAGTAACGAACGCGGCGGCTCGCTCGAATTCAAATAGGGCGCGACGAGTAGCAGGTCCCAATAGCCGCCAAGCAGAATCGTGTTCGGATGATAGACCGATTGATATGCCTGCCCTTCGTTGATGGTCAAAAGTGTGCTGCCCTCCTCCTGCACCACCTGAATGAAATTGTACGCGGATTCGGTTTCGTACAAGAGTCCGGGCGCGGCTTTGACGGCGTTATTTCCACTCAACGCGGCGAGCAGCAGGATCAACGCGGTGAGTGCCGCATTGGGCAGGGCGCGGACGATGCCCACGCGCTGCCACAACGCGTACAGCGAAATGGTCAGCAGCACGACCGAGTAGAGCAGGAAAGTGCGGCGTGTGCCCAGATTCTGAATAAAGACGAACGAGGTCAAGTACACGCCGAGAATGGAACCGAGGGTCGAGAGCGCGTAGAGTCGTCCCGCCGTCGCGCCGATTGCATTCACCTCGCGCGTTTGCAAACGCAGCGCGAAGGGAGTGACACAGCCGAGCAGGGTTACGGGCAACGCGAACAGCAACAGCGTTCCGGCGAACGATTCCA
>JBBSHK010000723.1:0-1709 GCA_038253185.1 Anaerolineae bacterium
TGATAATGTCGGGCAGCGGCAAGTTGGTCGTATAGCCACCATCCGAGTACGCCGTCAGAAACGCTGCCTTGGGATCGAGTTCGATATGCTCGAACAATGTGTCGAGACTCACACCTTTCCATTTCATATCGAGGTGCGTCCACTTGGTCACGCAGGAAATATCGACGACGTAGGTTTGCGCGGGCAGTTTCAAAAATTCTTCCCACGTCCATTTGACCGGCTCTTTCACCAAACCTTCAATCGTCAAAGTCCATTGCTTCAAATCGGTGCGCGGCGTTGGTCCGGCTGACAACACAGGAAAATCGTTTGTAATGTACTGCCCCGGCGGCACGCGGTTTGCTTTCGCCGCTTCGGGGTTGCGCCGCTTACCCACAAAGCCGCGTGAGGTAAATTTGTCTGCCATACTGGCTCCTTGTTAAAGCACCTGAAGAAAGAATAGATGGGTCAAGTCGTTGCGATTACGAGGAATCCGCTCAGGTTGCAGGCTAAAGTTGAGACACGCTGCCGTTCTTGGCTGATGTAAAATAATATCACAGAATTGCTGTGAGATGACGTCAAGCTTATAAAAAGATGATGGCGCCAGAGCGGAGATGCGCGGGATAATATTCCCAAAGGAATTTTCTAACAAGTCATATTACGATATCAAAGTGCTCGCGCTCGTTGCGGCAAACAACGATGGTACCTCCTTTGATGTGTGAGCGGTTTGACGGATATTCTTTTTCGCCTATGATTCACTCATCAGCACACCACGTGTTGGGAGAGGCGAATGATGTTACGGATTGCATTGGTTGCTGGAATCGTCTTTGCTGCGTATGCGGGGACCGCTCTCGCCGCCCCGAATTATTCTACTACCTCCAGTGGCTATGATATTTCGTGGCCCCAGTGCGGGCACGGGTACCCGAGCGCACCTTTTGGTTTCGGCATTGTGGGCGTGACCAACGGGCGCGCCTTTGCGGTGAATCCTTGCTTCGCTTCGGAATACAATTGGGCGGCTGCCTCGGGCACTACTCCCGCGCTCTATATGAATCTGAATTCACCGACCGGGTCCGACGCGTCGGAGAGCCTGACCGGACCGAAAGGCAACTGCGCCCGGCGCGACAAGGTTTGCCAGTCATACAACTTTGGTTACAACGCGGCGGCAGCGGCTTTCAATTACGCCGGCGCGCGGGCGACGACCAATTGGTGGCTTGACATTGAGACTACCAATTCCTGGTCAGCCGACACCGCGCTGAACGATTACGTCATTCAGGGCGCCGTCGACTTGTTCGTGAGCAAAAGCCTCAGCGTCGGAGTGTATTCGACCAAGCGTCAGTGGAACACCATCGCCGGTACGTTTTTTCAGCCGCTGCCCAATTTGACCAACTGGGTCGCCGGTGCTTCCAGTCTCAGCGCCGCGCCGTATTTTTGCTCGTCAGCCTTCGCCTTTGGTGGCGGAACGGTTTCGTTGGTGCAATATCCGAGTGGAAGTTTCAGCGGAGACTATGTATGCTGATCGTTTATCGTCGATAGTGCGCTGGATAATTAGAGAGGGATTTGATAATAACCGCGGAGAAAACTGCGGTTGTTTTCTTTGGAACCACCGGGCAAAGGCGTCGGATTACGCGAACTGTGTCGTTATATCTTTTGTTCGAGACTTGTTGCAAAGCCTCGCTCTAATGCTCCTTCCCCAAAACTGAAATAAAATAAATCTCACAGCTGCAACGGAGAAA
>JBBSHK010000724.1:0-1705 GCA_038253185.1 Anaerolineae bacterium
CTGGTGAGCACTTGCGCGCGTTCATTCTGCCGCGACGAATCGACAAACACATTGGGGTCGAAAGTGGGGCGGCACGCCATCGCGAGCATTGCGCCGCTCCTGACATCCATCACCACGATGCTGCCGCGGCGATTGCCAATCAAATTTTCGACGAAGGTTTGGAATTCCAGATCGAAGGTGGAGTAAATGCTCTGGCTCTGCTGCGCGGGTTGTTCTTTGATCGTCGCGAGTTGCAGACCATTCGGCGAAATCGTGACGAGCCTGCCGCCGCGCGTGCCCGACAAATATTTCTCGCCAAATTTTTCCAGTCCCGCGCGTCCGAGAAAATCGCGCTCGCGATAACCTTTCGCATACACCTGATTGAGCTCATCTGTCGTAATTTGTCCGACATAACCCGCAATGTGCGCGGCGGTCGCGTTCTGCGGATAGGTGCGCGCGTCCTGCTGCTCGATCACCACTCCGGGCAGCGAGAGCGCGTCGGCGTTTTTGCGCGCGACCTCGGTCGAAATCGTCGCGACCGGAATTTTCCATTCGGGATTTTGGCTCGCGTATTTTTTCTGGATCTCGGATGGACTCTGGTTGAGAATCGGACTGAGACTGGCGAGCACCTGCGCTTCGTTTTGGTGGCGCTGCATCTCGGCGGGCCACAGACTGAGGACAATCGACGTGGTTCCGAGCGCGAGCGGTGTGCCATTGCGGTCGTAAATATTGCCGCGGGTCGATTTCGCGGGATACAATTTCAGCAGATTGTTCTCGGTCAGGTCTTTGAAAATGTTGGTGGGCGACCAGACAATGCCCCAGCGTCCGCCTTCGCGCACCATAGTCAGCACGTTATCTTCCTCGATTACGCCGAGCGCGGCAGTTTCAAAATGCGATTTGAATTGCACCGTCGCGGTATTGCCATCCTCCAGCGCGGAGACGAATTGCGGGCGCGCGGCGCTGACGGTCGCTTCCGCGCTGACCGTTTGATACCGCTTTACAAAATCATCGGACTTGATCGACGCCTGTGCGCTCGGCGCGAGCTGTTGATACATCGTCGCGTAATCCGCTTTTGCCCAGGCGTCGAAGAAAGCGCGCGTGGTCAATTCGGCGGGTGGACCGGAAGGAGTCGTTGCGCTGGCGAGTGGAGTGGGGGGAAGCGGTGTCGAGCGAATGCGGTCGCAGGCATCGAGGATGATGGCAAGTCCACTCAAAGCGAGCGTCTTTAAAAATGCGCGGCGACGAAAATTATGAAAAGCGGGATCGAACATAGCAAGGTTGCGGGAGAACTGATGCTGCCGCAAAAATTATAGCAGAGGTGCGCACGCGGGACAAATAATCCGCCGGAGTGGATTATTCTGTTGGCGCGGGCTGAATGGCAGGCGTGGGCGCGTGTAGCGCGCGCGTGAGAAAGAGAATGCCGCCGAGCGTAATGAGGACATCGCCGATACTGAAAACGTTCGCGCGGGGCAGCCACGCGGGGAGCGGCAAAATATCGCCGAGGAAAGGCAGCACGGTATTGGAATTCATCGGCGCGACATTCGCGTCGGGTCCGTTCAGTGGAGGCAGTCCGGCAAATTCGCGCGCCGGCGCCGAAACGGGCATATAACCTCCGTTCAGCGCGATCACACCGAGATTCAAAAAAAATCCGAGCGCGATAAAACTTACTCCGGGCAGATGGCGATTCAAGATCAGAGCCAGCGCGGCAATCGCGAGCGAGACCAGA
>JBBSHK010000725.1:0-1697 GCA_038253185.1 Anaerolineae bacterium
CAGCGGCAGGTTGTTGCCGAACGCCATGCCTTTCGCCGCATTCACGCCGACGAGCAGCGAACCCGCGAGTCCCGGACCATTCGTCACTGCAATCGCAGAGAGGTCACTCCACGTCACGTTCGCTTCTTCGAGCGCCTCATCAATCACCGGAATAATTTTCAGCACGTGCTCGCGTGAGGCGACTTCCGGGAAGACGCCGCCGTACCGCGCGTGCATCTCGACCTGCGACGCGACGATGTTCGACAAAATCGCGCGTCCGTCCTGCACCACCGCCGCCGCCGATTCATCACACGAAGTTTCGATACCGAGGATTAGATCAGTCATAGTGACGAAAGACGGAGGACGGGAACAGGAAGCGTGTTCGTCCTCCGTCCTCCATTGTCCATCGCCTTTTACTTGGGTTCGTTTGCCAGATATACCGTGTTCGCGTTGATAAAAAAGAATTTGCGTTTCGTCTCGTTCGCAAAGAGCGACTTGAGCGCGCTGAACGCCTCGCCGTCCTGCGCGCGCGGTTTGAACTGGCGTACGAATTTTCCGTTCTTGTCGAATTCGACAATACGCTGATTGCCCGCGTCCGCGATGTAAATCGTGTCCACTTCGGCGCGGGTAAAAATTGCCACCGGATTTTTCAAGCCCGACTCGGCCCCACTCAACTCGAACTGGAGCCGCTGCCCGTTGCGATAGCGCCAGACTGCGCCATCGCCATTCAGAATCCAGACATCGCCATCAATCGCGAAATCGACCGCGCGCGAAAAATTCGCGCCCGAGTTCGCGGGCAAGTACGGCGCGCTCTGCGCGGCATAACCGTTCGCGGTGGGAACGTATTTCAAAATCTGATTTTTGCCGGCGTCCAACAGATAAATATTGCCAAAGAAACCGGTCGCCGCGCGCGGGTCGCTCCACTGCGCGGCATCACTCACCGCGCTCGCGTGCCAGGTCGAATCCGCGGGGTTGTATTGCAAAAAGGCATTGCCGGTCACCGCGACCAGCGCGGATTTGGTCGCCGCGCCGCCCGTCTCGACCCACGCAATCTGCCGGATTTGGTCGACCGTGACCGCATCGATCTTGTCGCCGCTTTTGAGAATCGTGCCGTCGCCGCGCACCGGCTCTGATTTTCCGGTCGTGTCGTTGACCCCATAACGATAGACCCGCTGCGCGCCGCGATCGAGAATGTAAACGTCATTCTCATTGGAGAGCACCCGCGTCAGGTTCGAGGGCGCAGCCGCAAAGGTTGCGATCGTCGGCAAATAATAGAGCACCGTGATGCCGTTGGCGTCATTCAGCTGGTCCTGAATTCTAAAGAATGTATCGCGCGCTTCGTTTGAATCGTGCAGCGCACGCGCCTGGCGAATTGTGTCGAGCGCTTGGGTCAATTGGGTGCGCTTGACATTATTGTCGGCGTTATTCTCCGCCGATTGTACGAGCACTTGAGCGTGGCGCACGAGTTGCGTCGCCTGATCGTCGCGCTTGAGAATCTGCTGGTAATAAACTCCGTAGGCGAGTCCGGCGAACAGCAGCGGCAAAATAACGGCAACGCCTCTGAGCCACAGCGGTTCTTTCGAGGCGCGCCGCGGGATAAAACCTTGCTTGACGGGCGCGCCGGGCAGGACCAGGCGAACGAGCAGCGCGAGCAGCGCCCAGACCGCGCCGAATAAAATATTCAGCGCGCGGTTGATGCCCTCGCCAATACCTTCCCA